>NZ_JANSHN010000010.1:0-102500 GCF_047461655.1 Synechococcus sp. W55.1 | reverse complement strand
CCAAGCTGAGCACCATCACTGCATCGCCGCGGATGATCTTGCGGCCCACTTGCATGCTGGCGATGTTGACATTGTAGGCTCCCAGCAAGGTGCCAATCCGCCCGATGATCCCCGGCATATCCCGGTGCAGGGTCATCAGCATGTTGGCGGAAGGGGGCACATTCACCGGGAACTCGTCGATCTGGGTGATCCGCACCTCTCGCTCCCCAATCAACGCCCCCGAAACCGAGCGGATCCCATTGGGGCCATGGGCAATCAACGTCAGGGATCCGGAATAATCTTTCAAAGAGGGATCTCGAGTTTCCACCACCCGGATGCCCCGTTCTTTGGCCTCAATGGAGGCGTTGACGTAGTTGACCCGCTCCCGCAGCGCCAGCGTCAAAAGCCCTTTGAGGGCGGCAATGACGATCGGCTGACCATCTTTTTCTGCCAGATCTCCCTGCAGGCGGATCTCCAACTGGTTGACGCGATCCCCCGCCAATTGGCCAACCAAGTTGCCCAGGGTTTCGGCCAAGTCCAGGTAGGGTCTGAGGTTTTGCAGCACCTCTGCCTGTAAGCCGGGGATGTTCACAGCAGAGCGGGCCGGCAGCCCCAGCAACACATCGCGGATCTGCTCGGCCACATCGATGGCCACGTTCACCTGGGCTTCTTCGGTGGAGGCCCCCAAGTGGGGAGTGAGCAGGACTTCCTTGCCCAGAGAAAACAGCGGAGAGTCCTTCAGGGGCTCGTTGGCAAATACATCCAAAGCCGCTCCGGCAATTTGACCGGATTTCAGGGCTTCATACAGGGCTTGTTCATCCACCAAACCGCCACGGGCGCAGTTGATCAGGCGGGCGGTCGGCTTCATCATGCGGAAGGTTTCGGCGTTGAACAGGTTGGTGGTTTCAGGGGTTTTGGGAACGTGCAAGGTGATGTAGTCCGATTCCTGCACCAAAGTTGTGAAGTCCACCAGGCGCACCCCCAGTTGCTCTGCCCGCTCCACGGACAGATAGGGGTCATAGGCCAGCAGCTTCATCCCCATCGCCTTGGCAATCTGGGCCACATGGGATCCAATCCGACCCAATCCGACAATCCCCAGCGTTTTTTTGTAGACTTCTACGCCGACAAACTCTTGCCGATTCCACAGGCCCGATTTCAGAGAGGCATTGGCATCAGGTATGTGGCGGGAGAGGGCCATCATTAAGGCAATGGCGTGCTCGGCAGCGGCAATGGTGTTGCCCTCTGGGGAGTTGACCACTAGGATCCCGGCTTTGGTTGCGGCAGGCACATCGATGTTGTCAACGCCAACGCCCGCCCGCCCGATGATCTTCAAGTTCGTCCCCGCCTCGATCACCTCTCGGGTAACCCGTGTACCGGAGCGCACCATGATGGCATCGTAGTTGGGGATGACCGCGATCAACTGCTCTGGGGTGAGCTGAGTTTGCACATCCACCTGAGCGACTTGGGAGAGAATGTCGATCCCCGCCTGATCGATGGGATCTGTGACGATGACTCTGGGCATAAGCAGCGCTGGTCTAGTGGGATGGAGGGCAGTAAGAAGCAGGGATTAGCGCAAGTTGAGGTGGATCTCACCGGCTGAGCCAAACTTTGACCCAACCCCAACCGGCACACCTTAATCTACCGCGAAAGTCCGCCGGTCAGTCGAAGGCTCGCTTCTGTGGAAAGCTGCCAGCTCCCAAAGGTTCTGAAGGCCGACAAACCCATCGAGCTGGCTCGGAGGAGAAATGGGCGCACTAGGACAGGGATCCCACCGGGGCAAGATATTTTCCGTCTATGAGAAAGATGCCATTGGCAAACTGCACGCTGTAGGTGCCCAACAGCCGTCGCTGCAGGATCACCCCTTGCTCGTGCAAGCGGATCAAATGGGCCGGGCGCAACATCGGCATTGGGTCAGCCGTTTTTAGGTAAGGAGGCATCTCCACCACTTGAACCGTTGCCCCCACCGGCAGTAAACCTTGGGCTTCAGACATAATGGGAGTCCATCCTGCAGCCGTTTCTAGCTTAGGTGACATACTCCTGCACTCATGCTGATGCAAAGCGCTCCGCGCCGCTAAAGCGAAAGAGTGCGAGCTTCAAGGACTCCGTCCCGCTGACGCGAACAGTGACTCCTGTTAAGGACATTTCCTGAGCTTTAAGAACGGGATGCCCCACCGCTCTCTGCTTATCATAGCGCAGGAATCTCCGCCTCTCATCCCGACTCCCATGCTGATACATAGAGGGCGGGACTTCTCGGCGGTCTAGCTAACCCGAGCAGGATGGCAGCCCCAGGGCGGATCCCAGAGGAGCCGAACAGATTGGATCCCTGAGCAGTTATTGTAAGATTTTTATCTAAATACCAGAATTAGTCAGATAAAAAAGTAACATCTTGCCAAGGCAAGTTGGTTTCTCCAAACAAAGAAGAAGCAGCCAGCCTTTCAGGGTACTGCCAACTGATCGCCAATCTGCTATCATACCATGACCTCTCGCTACCCATTTTTTGTGTCCTTGGATACAGAAACCTCATTTGCTGAGGCAATTTAGGGGTTTTCTTGCCGTGGAGCTGTGGGCACAGGGCTTGGTAAGCTCACCTGTGGCCTATTTGCCAGCCGGATCTTTGCCGAAACTCTGTAGGAGTGTTAAGAATAGTTACGTTAGTTTACTATCTTCTCAGTTTCATATTTGTCCTTCTTCAGCGCTGCGAAACGACCATGCTAGATCCCATTCCCCCCCCAGCCCTTGAGGAATATCTCTTGCAAACGGGCATCATCGACCGTTCTCAACTGAGCCTGGCCAAGAAGCTGCAACATCGCCAGCAAGGGCCGTTGCTGATGATTCTTTTGGAGTTGAGTTTCATCGATCTGGAGCAGCTCAGCCGCCTTTTGGATTTGGGCCGCACCTACCCTTTTGACCATGCTGCAAACGCTGGATAGTCTTCAGCCCGACTGGCAACAAGCTCTGGCTCGGTGGTCTACTGCGGAGCAGGGATCCCTACTGCTGAAAAGCTGTGGGGGAAAGGATCCGGCGGAGCTGCGCAGTGTTTTGCAACAGGTCTGTGCTCCTGTCCAGCCTGTTACGTTGTTAACGGAGGGCTTAGAGGTGGTGGCCGGCCCACTGACGCTGCAAAGCTGGGATCCCCAAGCAACGGGGCATTTTGCCCACCTCTATCTGGAGCGTTCCGCCTCTACCTCGCACCTGAGTCGTTTGGCGGCTGTTGTTGCTCGGTTGCGTGCCCCCGATGGATGTCCCTGGGATCGGGCCCAAACTCCGGAGTCTCTGACCCCCTACATTCTCGAAGAAGCGTATGAGACGGTAGCTGCCATTCGAGCCGGGGATCCGGCGGCGATTGCCGAAGAGCTGGGGGATTTGTTGTTGCAGGTGGTGTTGCAGTCTCAGATCTTTGCCGAGCAGAACCACTTTGATCTGGAAGCTGTGGCTGCGCGAATTGCCGATAAACTGATCCGCCGTCACCCCCATGTGTTTGGGGATGCTGTGATGGCAGATCTTCCGGAGTTGCACCGCTCTTGGGAACAGATCAAGCAAGGGGAGCGACCGGATCAAAGCCTTGGCCAAAAACTGCTGCACTATGCCCAAAGTTTGCCTCCCCTAATGGCTGCCCTGAAAATTTCCTGCAAAGTGGTGGGGGCAGGGTTTGAGTGGCCAACGGTGGAGGGGATCTGGGCCAAGATCCGCGAGGAAGAAGCCGAGCTGCGTCGAGAATTGGAGAGGGATCCCCCCGATCCAACTCGCCAGGAAGCCGAACTGGGGGATCTGCTTTTTGCTCTGGTCAACTTGGGCCGTTGGTACGGTTTGGATGCTGCCCAAGCTCTGGCCCAAACCAATCTGCGCTTTGCCCGTCGTTTTTTGCGCATGGAAGAGCTGGCTCAGGAACTGCTGGGATCCACGCCCGGCGGTGGCAAAAGCTCCCTTCTGAAAGGGCGCAGTCTCCAGGAGCTGGAAGTCCTCTGGCAACAGGCCAAGCAAGAGTATCCCTAGTTTCGTTTCTGGATGTGGGGTTGAGCCGGTGCCAGCTCTGAGGGGGTATCCGCCCACACAGTCTTGGGGCAGGTTTTCTTCGTAGGGTAGGAGCTGTTCTGAGCGCCTGTCTCTACGTCGGCCATGTCTCCAGTTTCTTCCTTTGAGCAAGCTGGGATCCCTTGTCTGGATTTGACCCCCTTTCGGGAGGGCACGGATCCGCTAGGGGTTGCAAAGGCTTTTGGGGCAGCCTTGGAGGAGGTGGGGTTTGTGGTGATCACAGGGCATGGGATCCCGGAGGCCATCATACAAACAGCCTACGAGAGAGCGAGGGCTTTCTTCGACCTGCCGCTGGAACAAAAAATGGAGGTGGTGACTCCGGATCGCGTCAAAAACCAGGGATACCTGCCGATTGGCATCGAAAGTGTAGCCGCTACCCGTGGGGCAGAGGTTCCCTACGATCTCTGTGAGGCGCTGGTGTTCAATGACCTGTTTCGGGAAGATCCACAACGGCCCCAAGCAGGGGTGGATCCGGATTCGGGCAACCTTTGGCCCACCCATCCAGCAGGACTGCGGGCTGCTCTTCTGGCTTATGATGCGGCTCTGCTTCAGCTCACCCAAACCTTGATGCGCATGGGCGCGTTGGCTTTGGATCTGCCGGAAACCTATTTTCTGCCTTTTATGGAGGGGAAAGGGGGAGTGCTGCGGGCTGTGCATTATCCTGAACAGGAGGTGGAGCCCATCCCGGGACAGCTACGCTATGGGGCTCACTCCGACTACGGTGGCTTCACGATTCTGCGACAGGATGGGGCGCCGGGAGGGCTGCAGGTGTACTCCAAAGCAGGAGAGTGGATTGATGTGCAGGCTGTTCCCAACGCCTTTGTCATCAACGTTGGCGATCTGCTATCCCGTTGGACCAATGACCGTTGGCGCTCCACGTTGCACCGCGTGGTCAATCCACCCCGATCGGCTTTCGGTTCCAGTCGCCGCCTGTCTTTGGTTTACTTTACAGCTCCTCGGGACGATGCTTGGATCGAATGCCTGCCCACATGCCAGAATGCAGCAAATCCCCCTCGCTATGCTCCTGTACAGGCTGGGGAGTACATCCGCTCTAAGCTGGAGGTTTCGATGATTGGGAAGGCAGGGCAAAGCTCTCCGAGATCTCAAACTCGGGATCCCTGAAGTCTAGAGATCTCGGGCAGACGATGCAACCGCTTCTTGGCTTTGATCTGGGAGCAGTTTGGGTTGCCTGATCTCGGTGCTCCTTTGCCTGTGATAAAACTCCTTGCCCGTCATTTGGCCAACCTGTGCAAATTCAGATCCGCCATCTCATCGAATATCGCTACAGTCGTCCAGTCCAACTGGAGCCCCATACGGTGCGATTGCGACCGCGCTGCGACGGGATCCAGACTCTCCTGGCTTTTGAGTTGCAGGTGGATCCGCAGCCGGTGGGCCAATCGGCGCTGGTGGAGCTGGAGGGCAACGCAGCAGTTCGGCTTTGGTTTGAGGATCCCACCGAGCATTTGCGCATTCAAACTCAGGCCACGGTGCTCACCCTGCGGGAGAATCCCTTCGACTATCTCCTCTGCGATTGGGCCACCCATCTCCCCATCGACTATCCCAGCACGCTGGCAGCTCAACTACAGCCTTATCTGACGGCTCAGGCGGATCCCGGCATCCAGGCCTTGGCCTGGGAGCTATGGGATCACGTGCAGGGGGAAACGACAGCTTTTCTGCCGGCGCTGAACCAGCGCATCTATTCAGAATGCCGCCACATCTTGCGGGAAAAGGGGGATCCCTGGCCTGCCGGCTTGACCTGGCATCGCAAAACCGGAGCCTGCCGCGATTTGGCCCTGGTGTTCATGGAGGTCTGCCGTACGGTAGGCTTGGCCGCGCGCTTTGTCAGTGGCTACCAGGTCAGCCCCTCACGGCCTTCGGGGGAGAGCAGGGGTGGAGAACCCCCAGAGCCTGTGCGCCGTCATTTGCACGCTTGGGCGGAGGTGTACTTGCCGGGGGCCGGTTGGCGGGGCTTTGATCCCACCCAAGGGTTGGCCGTGGCCGACGGTCATGTGGCTTTGGCGGCCAGCGCTTACCCCAGAGATGCCGCTCCCATTTACGGCCATTGGCTGGGCAAGGGCGTTCACAGCAGTATGAGCTACACCATCCACATCCAGGCGGGATCTTCTGCGCAAAGCCAAGCCCAGCTTGCTGCAGACAGCCTTAGCACTTCACCAAAAGTTTGGGGCTGAAGCCGTAGAGCTTCAACTTGGCCGGATCCCAAAGCGAAAATTTGAGATAGCATAGCCTAGCCAAGATCTAGAGAATCTGCCGAGGGATCCCGTTGACCCAGTCTATTGATGTCCCCACCAGCGTTGATACGTTTTTGCAGGAGTTGGCCGCCATTCAGCAAGTTGGGCCGAAGCGAGTGGCCATCCTGGGCAGTCGTCATGTGCCCATTACCCACCAGTATTTGATCGAGACCCTCAGCTATGCTTTGGCCCTCACGGGCAATCAGATCCTCACATCCGGGGCTATTGGCACCAACTTGGCCGTCATTCGGGGGGCGATGCGGGCGGACATGAAGTCCTTGACGGTGATCTTGCCGCAGAGTTTGGAGCGACAGCCGGCAGAGTCGCGGGCCAGCCTGGAGCAGGTGCTGCATCTGGTGGAGCATCCGGAAAACGACCATCTTCCCTTGGCGGAGGCCAGCCGCCTGTGCAACCTGGAGATCATCAGCAAGTGCCAGCAGTTGATCTGCTTTGTCTTCCACGACAGCGTCACGCTGCTGGATGCCTGCAAGCACGCCGAGGAGCAACACAAGTTGGTGACTCTCTTCTATTTCGACTGATTCGACCTTCTACTTTGGCCCAGCCTGTGGCAGGGGGAAGTGTTCTTGCAGCCAAGCTTCGGCTTCTGCCGGGGTGAGGAGTTCGCCGTTTAGGGTGAGATGGCGCAGTTGCTCCAAAATGGCTTGGAAGGGGCGACCTGGCTTGTAACCCAGACGACGCAGATCGTGGCCGTTGAGGAGCGGCTTCACCCAGTACCACTCCTGCAAATAGCGCCAGATCAGCCGCCGGGCCGGCTTGGGGGCGATCCCAGCCAACAAAATCACCGCCGGGATCCGCAGCCCCTGCAGCAGTTGCACCACCTGGGCCGGAGAGAGGGTGCCGGGATCCAATTGGGCCAACAGGGTTTGGTAATAGGAGGAATGGCTGAGGCGTTCGATGCCTGCTTGGGTGAGGTGGAGTTGGCTGGCCACCTGGGGGGCTTGGGGTAGGGTGAGGAGGAGAGCCTCTAGGCGCAGTTGCCAGATCTCCTGGGATCCCAGCTCAGGATAGCGGCGGCGAAAGTGATAAGCCCAGCGGCCCACCCGTTGCAACCGCCGGCACAGGGAGGGATCCCACTCCAGGTCGGGGTGAATACAGCGCAAAGCTCCCCATTCTGCCAGCCGCTCAAAGGCTTGGGGCCAATCGCGGGCTCCGAGAATATAGGCCAGCTCCTGCTTGAGGCGATCCCCGCCGACGGCATCGTGCAGACCACTGGCCACAGCAGCGCGGATCCATTTTTCTGTGGTCGAGTCCAGGGCGAAGCCCAGGCGCACCGCAAAGCGCACCGCTCGATAAATGCGGGTGGGATCCTCGATGAAGCTGTTGGGGTGTAATGCCCGGATGATCCCCTGTTGCAGATCCGCTTGTCCGCCGAAAAAATCCAGCACCTGTCCTCGCTGGGGGCCGTTGAGGCGCAAGGCCAAGGCGTTGATGGAAAAATCCCGCCGATAGAGGTCTTGCTGAATGGATCCCATGGCCACTTCGGGGGGAGAGGCCGGGTAGGGATAAAACTCCGTGCGGGCGCTGGCGATATCCACACAAAAGCCGCCTGGCCAGATCAAGGCCGCCGTTTGGAATTTGCCGTGGATCTCCAGCCGCGCTTCCGGGAAGCGTTGTTTGAGCGCTTGTCCCAAAATCAAGCCCCAGCCCGGGGGATCCTTCCCATCCAGGGCCGGAGAGTAGGGCCCATCCACCACCAAGTCCAGATCCAGCCGCTCCAGGTTGGGTGAGGGCTGCCGTCCCCACCGATGCAGCAGCAGATCCCGCACCGTTCCCCCTACCAGATACAACCTCAGGCCCTTTTCATCGGCGAGGCGGGCGGCCTGCTCCAGCAACTGTCGATGCCGTTCCGAAAGAGCGGCGAAGGTGAGATCCAAGGGGCAGGAAAGGGTGGGCAGAGCCAACTGGGGTGAGAGGGCCGGCAACTCGTGTAGGTGCCGCAACACATCGGTGCGAGTTACAATGCCCACCAACTGTCCATCCTGGAGAACCGGCAGGCGGCCAATATCCCACTGCACCATCAACCGCTGAATCTCCGCCAAGGGGGTGTCGGGGGAGAGGGTTTTCACATCGGTGGTCATGTAGCCCTTGACGGGGGCATGGCCAAACCCGTGATGCAGGGCGATATCGATATCCCGCCGCGAGATCACCCCCACCAGGCGACCTTGAGCGTCCACCACCACCAGGCCGGAATGGCCGTAGCGCAGCAGCACCCGCTGGGCCTCGTCGATGGTGATCTCCGGTCGGATGGTGCGCACCGGAGCCGACATCAAATCTTTGGCCGTCACCGGGGGCGGGATCCGCTCTTGGACAGCCTGCCTGAGAGCCGCCATGACTTGGGCCGGGTCGGGCAAAGGCTGCTCTGGGCTGGCTTTTAACGTGGCTGCTGCAGCACAATCGTGTCCACCGCCGCCGTAGAGGGCCATCACCCTGCCCAACTGGGCAAACTCCTGCCGCGCCCGCCCGATCAGGCTGAGCCGCTCCCCCTGCCGCGCCACCAAGAGCAGCACATCCACTCCCGTCAGATCCATCAGCCGCATCACCAGGCCGGCCAAGCCGGGCACAAACTCCGGCAGCTCCAGCAGCCATTCTCCCAGGCGATACTCCCCCACCTGCTGCACCTGCATCTGGGCCAACCCCTGGCTGAGCAGCTCGCGCATCTCTGGGGTGAGGCCATCCCCCAAAAAGCGCCGCAACAAGACCAGGTTCACCCCCTGATCCAACAGCCAGCTCAGGGCAGCAGCATCGCGGGCGGTGGTCTCCGGGAAGGTCAGGGATCCCGTATCCATGTGAATGCCCAAAGCCAGCGCCAGCCGCTCAAAAGGGCTGAGAGGGATCCCAGCAGCCTGCAGCCGCTCCACCAGCAAGGTACAGGTGGCCCCCACGGCCTCGATATGACAGTTCACCTGCTGCTGCGGCCAAAAGCCATCCGGTGGGGTTTCCGGATCCCTGAGGTGATGGTCGAAAATCTCGATTTGGGTGCCGGGGACGCTCAACCAAGCGGCAGCTTTTCCCAAGCGATCCGGATCGTGACAATCCACCACAATCCACCGCTGCACCTGTCCCGGATCCACAGAGCGCAGCTCGATGAGGGGAAATTCATCTCGGTACAAGGCCAAAAACTCCTGCACCCCCGGCAGGGATCCCCCGGTCAAGGCGATGCGGGCACCCGGATACAGGCGGGCCGCTCCCACCGCCGCCCCCAGGGTGTCGAAATCCGCCGATTGATGGCACAGGATCAGATCCATTGCGGCAAGAGTTGTCGTTTTCCCCCCTTCCATCCTGGCCTAAGCCGGGATCCCTCTTGTTGGAATTGGACGAGGAGAAACGAACGGCTGCCCGACTTCGAGGGGCAAGTGGAAACCTTGAAGTTTCGGGATGAGTGTCGAGTTTTGATCAAAAAATGGGGTCTTTAACCCCGTCCTACGGCTATGCAGAAGCAGGCCAGTAGCGTGGGGAGTTATGTCCACAAGGAGCTTTTACAGCGTCGTCAGCTCCTTTTCTTTTTCTGCCAGCAGCTCATCGATCTTTTTGATATAGCGGTCGGTCAGCTTCTGGATGTCATCCTGCAAGCTTTTGGACTCATCTTCAGACAGCTCGCCGTTTTTCTCCCGCTTGCGCACCGAGTCGATGCCATCCCGCCGGATGTTGCGGATTGAGACTCGCCCCTCTTCGGCTAGCTTGGCCACCTGTTTGCTCAACTCTTTGCGGCGCTCTTCCGTCAGGGGGGGAATGGTGAGCCGCACCACCTTGCCGTCGTTGCTGGGGGTTAGACCTAGGTCAGAGGCAACAATGGCCCGCTCAATGGCCGCCAGGGTCGAGGGATCAAAGGGCTGGATCAAGAGAGTGCTGGAGTCTGGCGTGGTGAGGCTGGCCAGGGCCTTCAGGGGAGTGGGCACGCCGTAGTACTCCACCTGAATCCGATCCAGCAGGCTGGAATTGGCCCGCCCGGTGCGTACCGTATTAAAGGAGCGCTGTGTGGCTTGCACAGCTTTGTTCATCAACTCCTCAATCTCAGCTAGCTCCACGGGGTTTTCCTCGCTTTCAAAATCAGTTTCCAGATATCAGGCTCTGGCAGCAAACCTGGCACCTCTACGGTGAGCCTGACCTCAATTCTACCGCCTTGTCTTAGGATCCCGTTCCTCAGAGCTGCACCTGCAGTCGGCGAATTTCTCGCCAGATGCCCCCCAGTGGGATGGTACGAGCTCAAAGCTTCCCCTAAACTGCTCTGCAGTTTACTGCACAACACAGGCACAACAAAGTTTTATGCTCTCTCGCCAAATTGGTTCTTCAACGGCCCTAACCTGGCTGATCGGCAGCTTGAGTCTCCTGGGTTTTGGAGCGGCTGCGGCAGCCTTGGAGTTGCAGATTGTGTCCCCCAACGCCTATAAAGTGCCCTACCTGGGAATTGATGGCGTCTTTACCCTGGATACGTCCCTGGAACAATCGGCCAACGATCCGCGCAATCCGAAGCGGGTGAAGTTCGAGAAGATGGAGTTTTTCTCCTTTTATGCCGACCTGGAAGGGAAAAAGCCCCTGGCGGAAAAATGTCGCTACGCCTATCGGGGGGCTGCGCCGGATCCCTTCTACTACCCCGATCGTTCCCTCAGTTCCATCTGGGATCTGTTTCAGTTGCAGCCTGGAGCAGACGCCAGTTGCGAGACCTTCACCTACGTGATTCTGCGGGCGCCCCACGGGGATCCGGTGCATATGCACCTGCGCTACGGAGGCCGCAACAGCAGCTTCCAGGAACTTCTGAATATCAGCACTCTGCCCGAGGATCCTGCCAACTTCAACCCCTGGTGGAGCACCTACTGCGCGGAGGGGGTAACCGGCTGCGATTGAGGGGCTGAGCGGCTCACAACTCCTGCCGCGCTTCCAAGGCACGGGCCAGGGTAACCTCGTCGGCATATTCCAGCTCGGATCCCATGGGCAGGCCGAAGGCCAGGCGGGTCATGCGCAAGGTGGGGGCAACTGGCTTCAGGTAATCCTTGACCACGTGCATGGTCACCTCTCCCTCTACACTGGGGCTGAGGGCGAAGATCAGCTCCTGCGGTTTTTCCCGTGCCACCCGGGCCACCAGCTCGCGGATGTGCAGTTGGTCGGCCCCGATCCCGTTCATGGGGGAGATGAGGCCGCCCAAAACGTGGTAGAGCCCCTTGAACTCGCGGGTGCGCTCCATCGCAATCAAGTCTTTGACGTCGGCCACCACGCACCACAGCAAGGGATCCCGCTGTGGCGAACGGCAAATCTCACAGGGATCCTCCGCTGACCAGTTGAAGCAGATGGAACAGTGCCGAACCGTCTGCTTGGCTTCCAGCAGGGCTTTGGCCAGGGCCTCGATCTCGCCGGCAGGCCGGTTGATCAAGTGGAGAGCTAGGCGCTGAGCGGTTTTGGAGCCAATGCCGGGCAGCCGTTGCAGCTCTTCGATGAGGCGAGCCAAGGGGCGAGTGTACATACAGAGTTAAGCAAGCGGGGTTAAGCAAGTGGGGCTCAACCCAGTCCCAACCCCGGCAGACTGATGTTTCCGGTCAGCTCTTCCATGCGTTTGCGCATCGTCTCAGCAGATTGGGTGTAGGCGTTCACCATTGCTGTCAGGAGCAAGTCTTCTACCACATCCACCGACTCCTGGAGCACTTGGGGATCCAGAGAGACTTTGAGAGGTTCTTGGTTGCCGTTGACCGTCACTTTCACCAGCCCATTGCCGGCTTCGCCGACGATCTCCATCTCTTCCAGCTCTTTTTGCAGCCTTTGGGCGCCATCGCGCACCTCTTGGGCTTTCTTGAGCGCTTCTTGGATTTTGCCGAAGGGGCCAAAGCCTCGAGTCATGGGATCCTCTCTTGGGTTATCCAGATACTGCTGTTCTACTCTACCCGTTTCCCCATCGCCGGTGAAAGCACTCGCAAGTCTGGGCAGAGGTGCTTGCACCGCTAACGCGACCGGTCTTCCTTAGGTTGCCCTTAACTCTGGCGGATTATCCTCTCAAGAGAAGCCAAAGATCGACTCAAAAGCCCATCTGCTCATCGGTGTTCGCCGTCTGGAGGTGCTATGGCTCAATTGTTGCAGGATCCCCGCTCTCAAGTGGCCCAGCCCAATTCAACTTGGGTAGAGCCTTCTCCCTGGCGTTGGCGGCGCTGGATCCCGGAGCGTTGGTATGTGCATTTGGGCCTGGTGCTGGCCTGCTTGGTTCTGGGATTTCCGGTGTTGTACGCCCTGCTCGTGAGCACCCAGAACAATGCCGAGGTGTTCCGCTATCAATTGACCTTTGGCTCCTCTTTTGCCTTCAACTGGCATCAGGTGATGGTGGCGCGGCACTTGGGCCACTACATGGTCAACAGCACCATCGTGGCGGTGGCGATCACCGTGGGCAAGACGGTTTTGTCGCTGCTAGCCGGGCTGGCCTTTGTGTACTTCCGCTTTCCCGGCAAAGGGCTGGCCTTTGGCTTTGTGCTGATCACGCTGATGATGCCCACAGAAATCTTGATCATTGCCCTGCTGCGGTTGGTCACCAACTTGGGCTGGGGATCCACCTACTACGCTTTAATCGTGCCCTTTCTGGCCAGCGCCACGGCCACGTTTTTGTTCCGCCAGCATTTTTCCAACATTCCCCGCGAGCTGGCGGAGGCGGCCCAACTGGACGGGGCCAACCCGCTGCAATTTCTCACCCAGGTGCTGATCCCCTTGAGCTGGAACGCCATCGGGGCGCAGGCGGTGATTCACTTCGTTTACGCTTGGAATATGTACCTGTGGCCCCGCTTGATCGTGCAAGGCCGAGAGCGACAAGTGGTGCAGGTGGGGCTGCAATCCCTGCTCAATCTGGATAGCTCGGCCTCCTATGGCCCCATGATGCTGGGAGCGATCATCGCCAGTATCCCGCCGCTGCTGGTGTTTATTGCGCTGCAGAAGCCCTTCATGAGCGGGTTAGCCCTCAATCGCGACAAGTAAGCCCTTAGGTTCCCTTTCATGCCCAGAGATCTACGCCGTTTTATTGCTCTGCTGGAATCCCGTGGTCAGCTCCGCCGCATTTCGGCAGAAGTGGATCCGGATCTGGAAATTGCCGAGATTGCCGATCGCCTCTTGGCCTGCGGGGGGCCGGCGCTGCTGTTTGAGCGGGTGAAGGGATCCTCAATGCCGCTGCTCATCAACACCCTGGGCACGGTGGAGCGCATTTGCTGGGCTTTGGGAATGGAGCAGCCTCAGGATCTGGAGGAACTGGGGAAAAAGCTGGCCCTGCTTTACCAGCCGCGGCCACCGCGGAGCTTTGCCCAGGCGGTGGAGTTGGGACAGGCGCTGCTTAGCGTCTTCAAAGCGAGACCCAGCCGGGATCTGATCCCTCCCTGTCAGCAGGTGGTGCGGCGGGGAGAGGAAGTGGATCTCACCCAATTGCCCCTGTTGCGGGTCTACCCCGGCGATGCCGGACGGGTGCTGACCTTGGGCCTGATGGTAACCAAAGACCCGGAAAACGGGATCCCCAACGTGGGGGTGTACCGCCTGCAGTTGCAAAGCCGCACCACCATGACGGTGCAATGGCTGTCGGTGCGGGGGGCAACTCGGCATCTGCGCAAGGCGGCAGCCCTGGGCCAAAAGCTGGAGGTGGCAGTGGCGGTGGGGGTGGATCCGGTGGTGATTTTGGCGGCGGCCACACCTCTGCCGGTGGATCTGTCCGAGTGGCTGTTTGCCGGTCTCTACGCCGGAGAAGGGTTGCACCTGGCCCAGTGTAAAACGGTGGATCTGCAGGTGCCGGCTCATGCTGAGATCGTTTTGGAGGGCACCATCACCCCTGGGGAAGTGGCCCCCGACGGGCCTGCCGGGGATCACATCGGCTACTATGGCCCCCGCAACGAGCAGGCCCCTCTGATTCGCTTCCACTGCTTGACCCACCGCCGGGATCCCATCTACCTCACCACCTTCAGCGGCAAGCCCCCCAAAGAGAACGACATGATGGCGCTGGCCCTGAACCGCATCTACACCCCCATCCTCAGGCAGCAGGTGCCGGAGATTGTAGATTTCTTTTTGCCGATGGAGGCGCTGGGCTACAAAGCAGCCATCCTCTCCATCGACAAGGCCTACCCTGGCCAGGCGCGGCGGGCGGCTTTGGCTTTTTGGAGCGCCCTGCCCCAATTTAGCTACACCAAGTTTGTGATCGTGGTGGACAAAGACATCAACGTCCGGGATCCACGGCAGGTGCTCTGGTGCCTGTGCTCGCGGGTGGATCCGCAGCGGGATGTGTTTATTCTGGCGGACAACCCCTTTGACACCTTGGACTTTGCCACCGAAAAACGGGGTCTGGGGGGCAAGATGGGCATTGATGCCACCACCAAAATTCCCCCGGAAACCGATGCTCCCTGGCGGGAGCCCCTCACTCCGGATCCAGAAGTAGCCCGCCTGGTGGATCGCCGCTGGGCAGAATATGGCCTGGCGGATCTCGATGGGCAGCCGGCAGATCCCCGCCTGTTTGGATACGAGCTCTAAGCCCGCAGGGCCTCAATGGGATCCAGTTGCGCCGCTTTGCGGGCCGGGAAAATGCCAAAGACTAGCCCAATCCCAGTGGACAGGGAGAACGCCACTCCCACTGCCACCCCATCGACTTGGGTGGCCAAGGGGGTGAACACCTGCACCGCCACCAGCAGGCCGCTGCTGAGGAGGATCCCGAGCACCCCCCCGGTCACGGCAATGAAAATCGCTTCGGCGGCAAACTGCTGCAAAATCTGCCGGCTATCGGCCCCGATCGCCTTGCGCAGCCCGATTTCATGGGTGCGTTCCGCAACCGAGATAAGCATCACATTCATGATCCCCACCCCTCCCACCAGCAGGGAGAGGGCCGCCGTGCCCGTCAGCAGCACCCGCAGCAGGCTCAAAATCCTGGCCGACCCATCCAGGAGCACTTTCTGGTTGCGGATGATGAAGTCATCTTCTCCCACCAATTGGTGCCGCTGGCGCAGCAGGTTGCGGATTTGGAACTCGGCAGCAGGCAGATCGGCTTCAGAGCGGGCCGAGACGAAAATCGCCGTCAGCTCTGTGCCGTAGGGGGAACGCCGCCCGACCAACCGATTGGCCACCACGTCCACCGGCAGAAACACTCCGGCATCGCTGTTGCCAAACACCGTCGGCTTCGAGCGCAAAGTGCCGATCACCTCGAAGGGCAAGTTGTTCAGCAGGACGGTCTCCCCAATAGCAGCGGCGGGATCCAGGCCGAACAACTGGCTGGCGGCATCGCTGCCCAGCACCACCACCGGGCGCTGTTCCTCGATATCCGAGGGCAAGAGGAAGCGGCCTGCCTCGATCTCTAAGTTCAACACCGACAAATACTCCGGCCAAGTGCCGGTGGCCTCATAGCGGCGATCCACTCCACCTCGCACAGCGCGCACATTGGTGCCCAGGCTGGGGACGGCTGCTGACACGGCAGGCACTTCCGCCGCAATAGCCCGTACATCCTCCAAGGTGAGGGGGCGGATGTTGCCGGCATCAGCTAGGCCCAAGTTGGCCGAAAAGACGATCAGCAAGTTGGTGCCCAGAGAGCGAAATTGATCCACTGCCATCTCTTGGGCAGCATAGCCAAATCCGGCAATGGCCACCACCGCCGCATTGCCGATGAGGATCCCGAGCATGCTCAGCCCGGTGCGCAGGCGATGCCGTCGCACCATTTGCCAGGCCATTTTGGCCGACGTTGCCAGGCTCATGGCTGTTGCTCCGCTCTTTTAATCAAAGTCTCTAGGTTCACCCCAGGAGGCAGGGCAGTAAAGACCCGATCCCCTGCCTGCAGACCAGAGAGGATTTGGGTAACTCCACCCTGAGTGATGCCCGTTTCCACGCGGCGATAGACAGGTTGCCGGCTTTGGGGATCCAGCAGGAGCACGCCTTCCTGGCTTTCCTCCCGGAGGATAGCCACTGAGGGCACCGTCAGAGCCTGAGGCTGGGGATCCCCAATGAAATCCACCGAAACAGTCATGCCGGTGCGCAAAAAGTCGGCCCCAGGCTCCGGTTCAACGAAGACCCGAAAGACGGTTACCTCTCGCACCACCACCGTAGCGGGTGCAATCCGCTTCACCCGCCCCTGCACCAGGCGGTCGGGGTAGGCCAGGGAGCGGATCTCCACCGGCTGACCCACCCGCACCTGGGCAATCTGGGCTTCTGGCACTTCTGCCCGCACCTCAATTCCCTGAGCCAGCGCCAAAATGGAACTGGAAGAAGCTGCGGTGGCATCGGAAGCTGCTGTTGTGGGAGCTACAAAGGATCCCACCTCGGCAAAGCGCTGCACCACCACACCGGAAAAGGGGGCGCGGACTTCGGTGTCAGCCAACCGGGATTGCCGTTGGGCCAGCTCGGCTTGTGCCTGGGCAATTTGGGCTTGAATTTGCTGTAGGGTTTCCGGGCGGCTCCCCAGTTGCAATCGCTCCAACTCCTGTTGAGCAGCTCGCAAATCCGCTTGCGCTTGTTCCAGGCGGGCCGAGCGTTGATCCAGCTCGCTGCGGGCTACCACCCCCGCCTGCACCAGGGCCTGGATGCGCTCTAACTCCCTCTGAGCCAAGTCCACCTGCGACCGGGCAGCATCCACCCTGGCCTGGGCCGCCGCGATCACCTGGGGGCGCTCTCCGGCCTGTTGCTCCGCTAGACGGGCTTGCAGCTCTTGAATGCGGGCTTGGGCTTGGCGAATGCCACTGGCGAGATCGCCGTAGTCCATCCGGGCCAATAACTGCCCTGCCACCACTTCATCTCCCTGATCCACCAACAGTTCCGCCAGGCGACCCGACTCGCGAGGGCTGACATTCACCTGGCGGAGCGGCTGCACCTGGCCGCTCACCCGCAGGCGTTGGGTCAGATCCACCACTTGAACCGGTACCGTCAATCTTTCCAGCCGTTCTGCCCTCTGCTGCTGCAGCTGACGCTGGATCAGGAGACCGCTGCCCCCTAGGCCGGCCAACAGCAAGCCCAGGAGCATCCAACCGAAGGGAAATCTCTTGGGGCGGGGTTTGCTTTGCGGCAGAGGCTGATCTGCAGGCCTGGGAGTAGACAGGGATCCCGTCTTGGGCTCATCGGTGTGCAGGATCACAAAAGTCTCCCGTTTGTAACAAAAGCTTTATCTTTGTCTAGCCTATTGGAAAAATGGGGGAAGCGTAAACACAGTCTCCCACCTCTTGAGCTCTATGTCGGCCAGCTCTGTACAAAAAACAGCGACGATTGTTACCATGGTTAACTGCCGGTAGTGCGGGAAGGCCATGAACGTTCGCATCAACGCTGAGGAGATCATCCGCTCCATTGAAGCTGCCCAGATGAAGCCGGATCTGCCGGAGATTCGGGTTGGGGATCAGGTACGGGTGGGAGTTCGCATTCAAGAGGGGGGCAAGGAGCGGGTACAAGCCTTTGAGGGCACGGTCATTGCCATGCGCCACTCCGGTATCAACCGCACCATTACGGTGCGCAAGGTTTTCCAAGGGATCGGTGTGGAGCGGGTTTTCCTCATTCACTCCCCGCGCATCGAGTCGATTCAGGTGCTGCGGCGGGGTAAAGTGCGTCGGGCCAAGCTGTTCTATTTGCGGGATCGGGTGGGCAAAGCCACTCGCATCAAGGCTAAGGCAGAGAGCCCAGATAGTTGAGGAACAGCTCCTCTGAAAATTAGGTGTACCTGCTACACTGGGTAAGCGGGTGTAACCTTTGGCCAATGCGTCCTTAGTTCAGTTGGTAGAACGTCGGTCTCCAAAACCGGATGTCGGGGGTTCGAGTCCTCCAGGGCGCGCTAACCATCAGACCCCCTTCTGTGGCGATGGCTTAAGGTGGAAACACCCCATCTGAGGTGGTTTTGGCGGCCATGAAGTCTGTCTCCAATGTCCTCTCGGCTCTGTTGCTGGGGCTGCTGCTTTGGTTGGGGATCCCTATCTGGCCTGGATCGGGTGTGGTGGCAACGGCAGCGAGCAACAGGGTAGATCACGAGATCGATCGACTGTTTGAGGAAGCCTTTGCTGCAACTCAGAGGGGAGATTTTGCCCAGGCGGAAGCCCTGTGGACTCAACTGTTGCAGATCCAGCCTGATAATCCAGCCCTGTGGAGCAACCGGGGCAACGCCCGTGTCAGCTTGCACCAACTGCAGGCAGCTCTGGAGGATTATGCTGAGGCCATTCGTTTGGCCCCTGAGGCACCGGATCCCTATCTCAACCGAGGGGCTGCTTTGGAGGGGTTGGGGCGGTGGCAGGAGGCGATTGCAGACTACGAACGAGTGTTGCAGTTGGATCCCAACGATGCGGCAGCCTACAACAACCGCGGCAATGCGGAAGCAGGGCTGGGCCAATGGCAACAGGCTTTGGCCGACTACCGCCGCGCTACAGAACTGGCTCCCGACTACGCCTTCGCTCAGGCCAACTATGCTCTGAGCCTCTACCAGGTGGGCGAAACAGAAGCTGCCCTGCGCTTGATGCGGGCTCTGGTGCGCAAGTACCCGAAGTTTCCAGATATGCGGGCTGCTCTCAGCGCCATTCTTTGGGCGCAGGGTCGCCAGGGAGAGGCTGAAAGTCACTGGGTGGCTGTGCAAGGACTGGATCCCCGCTACGCCGACCTGGAATGGGTGAAAACCGTCCGCCGTTGGCCACCGGCAATGGTGGCAGCTCTGGAGCGTTTCCTTTCTCTCAAGTAGTGAGGATCGGGATCGCGTCGGAGATACCCTGGGCCTTGGCTCTGCGCATTGGCGAAACGGTTGCTGGGGATCCCCGCAGCCAGAGTCTCAGGTTACATCCTGGCTGGGGGGATGGAGATTGCTAGATTGGGATCAAGCCGAGGGAGGATTCCGGCAGCAGGCTCAACCCAGAGCCAAGAGAGCGCAGAGGGATCCCAAAGGCTTTCAGCGAGCTGTGAAAAAAACTGTGTAAGGGATTGCTTCCTGCGACACCTTTTCGCCTTCTTCTTCGTCTGTTTCAGTCCTATCGCGGCGCGTGGTATCAACGTGAGTGCAATGGCTTGTTTCTCTCGCTCTTCTTCCTTCTTCCCTGATGGGAGAGGGAGGCTGCGAAATCACTGGAGCTGGGCAGGGCTGTTGCTCATGGTTCTGCAGCTTGGGCAACCCGCCGTGGCTCAGACGGAAACCCGAGTTTGGAGCGGAACCGGCCAAATTTTGAGCGGCCAGGGGCAGGGGGCGACGGTGCAATTGATCTTGGAAACGGGTGGCGGGCGTATCTGGAGCCAATCGGGGCCGGCTTTGGATGCACCCTTTTCCGGCGGCCATATTTCGGTAACCAGCGGTGATGGCACCTGGCAAATTCAATCGCAAGGGGATCAGTTGTTGGTCACCTTTTACCGCGGCGAGCAGATCATCCGCTGGCAACTGCGGCCCATGGGCGAGATCCCCAGCTCTTCTCCTTCTGCGCCATCCAGCTCCCTGAGCAGTGACTCCGCCCAGCCCGTAGCGCTGCCCGTCCAAGAGCTGGTGATTCCAGTACTGAAGAATTTGCCCGGCAACCCCTGAGGGATCCCTGCCCCGCCGGTTCTCGACCCATGAAACCTGGTGCGTTGGCCGCTGGGGCTATCAAACCTGTGGCCACTGGAATGGGCTGGGATGATTTTGGGGGCGGTGGGCCTGGGGATCCTATCCCATCGGCAGTTAGCCCGCCTGTTGTTTAGCTGAGCAGCGGGACACAGGGCAGGGGCAGTTGAGCCGCTGCCGCCGCATCCAGCAACCACAGCAGCCGTCCTCTGGGGTTTATGCGCTGGCAGGGTAGGTGGGCCTCGGTGGTCAGCGCCTCTTTCACGATGGGGGCTTTGTTCGCTCCGGTTACCAGGAACACCACCTGGGCTGCTTGGTTCAGAACAGGATAGGTCAAGGTTAGACGCGGCTCCTGCCCTTTTTGCCCCACTGTCACCCAGCGGTGCTGCACCTGCAGAGCGGCTGTGTCGGGAAACAAGGAAGCTGTGTGGCCGTCTTCCCCCACCCCCAGCCATACCAGGTCGAGAGAAGGGCACTCTGCACCGAAAATCTGCCGCAGGGTGGCCTCGTATTCGGCAGCATCGCGAAGGGGATCCCCCGCTTGGGTGGGCATAGGGAAAACTTGAGCCGCCGGGATCCCGATCTGCTGCAGCAGGGTTTCTCGTACCATGCGGTAGTTGCTTTCAGGGTGATCCGGGGGAACATAGCGCTCGTCTCCCCAGAACAGCCAGGTTTGTTGCCAAGGGATCCCTGGGGTTTGGGCCAGGGCAGCATACAGCTTCTTGGGGGTGCTTCCCCCGGCCAAGACCACCGTAAAGCGTCCCCGCTCGCGAATGGCAGCGGCTGACCGACCTTGCCAAATCTCGATGGCCCGTTGGATTAAGACGGGGCCCTCCGGAAAGATCTCCAACTGGAATCCCTGCATACACCGAAGCTCTACTGCCGACCTATGCTGAGTCAGCCGACCTGCACCAACACTTTACCGAAGGGATCCCCTAAGCGGGGCAAACACTAGGAAGCCACCGCCAGCTCTTTGGCTTCTGCCCGAATTTGCTCGTAAAGGGCGCGCAGCTTCAGGCCCACGATGACCTGGATCAGGCCAGAGCCATTGCGGGATCCCGGGTATTCCGGGTGCTTGCGCAACAGTTCCGTCAGCTCGCCATAGTAGCGGGTGGACAAGTTGCTCAGGTGGTTCTCGATGTAGATGACCTCTTCCAGCTTGTCGAAGGTGCCGTCGATCTCCAGAATCGAAACCGGGTGCTCGAAGTAGGTGGAAGGGCCATAGTGGAGGCGGATCCCTGGATAGGAACAAGTCAGCTTTTTGCCGCAGGGGATCCAATCAATGGTGGAGCCTTCGTCAAAGAGATAAACATGGTCGAAGTACTTCACCCCTTCCCGCTGGATCAGCCGCACCCGCAGTACTTTGTGCTCTGGATCCAGCTCCGGCAACAACTGGGTAGGCAAAACCTCAATGACGGCATCGGCGTACTGCTTCTGCACATCGACATAGGCTTCAAAGTCCGGGCGGCGAGCCTCGATTGAGCGCAACACATCTTCGTAGGTGTGGCCCCGCTCCGCCATGTCCCGCTTCACTTTCCAAGCAATCTTGATCTCTGGGGCCAGATCCAAGTACACCTTGAAGTCCAGCAGCTGGCGCACCCGCTCGTCATACATGGGATGCAGCCCCTCCAGGACGATGATGCGGTTGGGCTCCACCAGCTCCGGTGGGTCAATCAGCCCCGTCTCGTGGTTGTAGATGGGCTTCATCACACTTTGGCCGTTCTTAAGCGCCTTGGCCTGCTCGTACATCAGGTCGAAGTTGTTGGCGCGGGGATCCAGCGCCGTGATGCCCTTCTCTTTGCGCTGGTAGCGATCCAAGGAGTGATAGTCATCCAGACAGATGGTGGTAATCAGATCCCGGCCAAATAGATCCCCCAGCCGGCGTAAAAAGGTGGACTTGCCACAGCCAGAATCTCCGGCGACACCAATCATCACAACACGATCAGGACTGCTTGCCATGGGAACTCCTTGGGGACGGGCAGGGCAAAACTGAGAAAAAGGCTCTAGAAAGTTACCAACTGTTACGGTCTTGCATGATACCAAATAAAGCCGTTACATCACAAGCCGCTGGCAGGCCAGAGCTGTGGGCACCACAAGCAACAATTTAACAAAAAATCCATATTTTTGGCCGATGAGCTTGGCCGGGATTATTTTTCCGGGGTTGCCGCTCTCAGGACGGCCTGGGGGGCTGGCGAAGGTCGTCTGCTTCTCCTCTGACAAGTTCCATTTGAGCAGCCGGGCTGCTGTGGTGTTTGCTATTTTGCTATATGTAAACTCATTTCCTCCCAGTGCCAGGAGCAGATCGCAGGTATGGTTGCCAGCGCAGAAAAGCGAGAGGTTGTCGTCAATCTGTATCGTCCCAACGCACCGTTGATCGGCCACTGCGTGGAGACCTACTCCATTGTCGGTGAAGGAGCACCCGGACTGACTAAGCACATTGTGCTCAGCTTGCCGGATCCCAACTACCGCTACCTAGAAGGGCAAAGCGTTGGCATTATCCCTCCTGGCGAAGATGCCAAGGGCAAGCCCCACAAGCCCCGCCTCTACTCGATTGCTTCCACCCGCTTTGGCGATGATGGCGAGGGGCGCACCGTCTCTTTGAGCGTGAAGCGGGCTGAATATGTCGATAGAGAGACAGGCCAGCCGGGGGTGGGGGTCTGCTCCGGCTTCCTCACCGATTTGAAGGCGGGCGATGAGGTGATGATTACGGGGCCATCGGGGAAAACCTTCCTACTGCCCGAAGATGAGAACGCCAACCTGATTTTGATCGCCACCGGCACTGGCATTGCTCCTTTTCGCGCTTTCATCAAGCACCTGTTTGAGGAGGATCCCAACTATCAGGGCAAGATCTGGCTGTTCTTTGGGGTGCCCACCACTTCCACCTTGCTCTACCACGGGGATCTGGAGGCCTGGAAAGCCCAGTACGGGGATCGCTTCCGCGTCGATTACGCCATCAGCCGCGAGCAACAAACCCCTGATGGCAAGAAAATGTACGTGCAAAACCGCATGGCCGAGTACGGCGCCGAGCTGTGGGAGATGCTGCAACAGCCCAACACCTACACCTACATCTGCGGCCTCAAGGGGATGGAGGACGGGATCAACAACGTCATGGGGCCTTTGGCCGAACAAGCCGGTCAGGATTGGAGCAAGTTCCAGAAGGAACTGAAGAAAGCAGACAGGTGGCACGAAGAAACCTACTGATCCCTGCTTGTGATCCCTGCTTGTCGGTTTGTCAGCGCCAATAGGGATCCCGTTCCTTGCTTGAGAGCACTGGCGTGGGGAGTATGTCAAAATGCTTCTATCTCCCAGCGTGAGCGCTTTTTTCCCAGGAGCATCGAACCGTGGACGCGCGCTACAATCCCCAGGCCATCGAGAGCAAGTGGCAAGCCCACTGGCGTGAAATTGGGCTGGATCGCACCCCAGAGCTGAAGGACGGGAGCCGCAAATTTTATGCCCTGTCTATGTTCCCCTACCCCAGCGGCAACCTGCACATGGGGCATGTGCGCAATTACACCATCACCGATGTAATTGCCCGCTACAAGCGAATGCAGGGGTACGCAGTGCTGCACCCGATGGGCTGGGATGCCTTTGGCCTGCCGGCGGAGAATGCCGCCATCGACCGGGGGATCCCACCGGCCAAGTGGACCTACCAAAACATTGCCCAGATGCGGGATCAGTTGCAGCGGTTGGGCCTGTCCTACGACTGGGAGCGGGAGATTACCAGTTGTTCGCCGGACTACTACAAGTGGACGCAGTGGATCTTCCTGCAATTTTTGCAGGCGGGCTTGGCCTACCAGAAAGAGGCGGCGGTGAACTGGGATCCGGTGGATCAGACGGTGCTGGCCAACGAGCAGGTGGATGCGGAGGGGCGCTCCTGGAGATCCGGTGCCCTGGTGGAAAAGCGCATGCTCAAGCAGTGGTTTTTCAAAATCACCGCCTATGCCGACCAACTGCTGGCGGATCTGGAAAAGCTCTCCGGCTGGCCGGAGCGGGTGCGCACCATGCAGGAGAACTGGATCGGCCAATCGGTAGGGGCCAAGGTGATTTTCAAAACCGAGGCAGGGGACGAGCTGGCAGTATTCACCACCCGGCCTGATACCCTCTGGGGGGCCACCTTCATGGTGCTGGCGCCAGAGCACCCCTTGGTGGACAAGCTCACCACCGCCGAGCAACTGCAGGCCGTCAGAGCCTATCAAGCCCAGGCCGCTGCCCGCAGCGAGATCGAGCGCAGCGCCGAAGACCGGGAAAAGACAGGGGTTTGGACGGGATCCTACGCCATCAACCCCGTCAACCAAGAGCGAATCCCCATCTGGATTGCCGACTATGTGTTGATGGGCTACGGGACGGGGGCCATCATGGCTGTGCCTGCCCACGACCAGCGGGATTTCGAGTTTGCCCGCAAGTTCGGCCTGCCCATCAAGCGGGTGGTGCAGCCGCCGGAGGGTTCTCCGGCCTCAGCGGATCGCGCCAGCGGGACGGAGTCCTCAGAACTGCAGGCTGCCTGGACGGGGGAAGGGGTGATGATCAACTCTGGCCCCCTAGACGGGATCCCGGTGGGCAAAGGCCCAGGGCAAAGTGTGGAAAGGGCCATCGCCTGGCTGGAAGCCCAGGGGCTGGGGGAAAAGCAGATCAACTACCGCCTGCGGGATTGGCTGATCTCGCGGCAGCGCTACTGGGGTTGTCCCATCCCGGTGATCCATTGTCCCCACTGTGGCATTGTGCCGGTGCCGGAGAAGGATCTGCCGGTGCTCTTGCCGGAGGATGTGGAGCTGACGGGGCGAGGGGGATCCCCGTTGGCCCAGTTGGAGGACTGGGTGAAGGTGAAGTGCCCCACCTGTGGCGCGGAGGCTCGCCGGGAAACCGATACCATGGACACCTTCATCTGCTCGTCGTGGTACTTCCTGCGCTTCAGCGATGCCCGCAACGACCGAGAGATCTTCCGCAAAGACCGGGTGAACGCCTGGCTGCCGGTGGATCAGTATGTGGGTGGCATTGAGCACGCCATCCTGCACCTGCTCTACTCCCGCTTTTTTACCAAGGTGTTGCGGGATCGGGGGCTGCTGGATTTTGACGAGCCGTTCTCGCGTCTGCTCACCCAGGGGATGGTGCAAGGGCGCACCTACTACAACCCCAACAAGTCCGGCAAGGATCGCTGGATCCCGGCAGCTCTGGTGAAGGATCCCGACAACCCCACAGATCCGGAGACCGGCGAACCCCTGGAAGTGATCTATGCCACCATGTCCAAGTCCAAGGGCAACGGCGTGGATCCCGAGGAGGTGCTGGCCCACTACGGGGCGGATACGGCCCGCATGTTTATCCTCTTCAAGGCCCCGCCGGAGAAGGATCTGGAGTGGGACGATGCCGATGTGGAGGGGCAATTTCGCTTTCTCAACCGCGTCTGGCGGCAGGTGTACGAGTTTGTCGTTCGCGGTAGCGGGACGGAGTCCTTGCAGAGCGGGGCCCCAGAGCTGTTGCCGGCCAAGGTCGAGGTGGGATCCCTGACCAAGGCGGAAAAAGATCTGCGCCGGGCCATCCACACCGCCATCAAGGAAGTCAGCGAAGATCTGGAAAACGATTATCAATTCAACACCGCCATTGCCGAGCTGATGAAGCTGAGCAATGCTCTGGGGGAGGCCGGGATCCCGGATTCGCCGGTCTATGCAGAGGGGATCCGCACGCTGGTGTTGCTGATGGCGCCTTTTGCCCCCCATATTGCGGAGGAGCTGTGGCAGGCGCTGGGGGGCGCAGACTCGGTGCATCGGCAGTCTTGGCCCAGCTATGACCCGGCAGCGCTGGTGGCCGACACGGTGACCATTGTGATTCAGGTGAACGGCAAATTGCGCGGCTCGTTTGAGGCCCCTGCCGAGGTAACGCCGGAGGAGCAGGAACAGTTGGCCCTTCGGTCAGAAGCAGCGCAGAAATACCTGGAGGGGGCAACACCCAAAAAAGTGGTGGTGGTGCCGAAAAAGCTGGTTAACTTTGTCCTCTAACGGCGGGCCTGGCCAAAATGTTCCGCACTGCTGACACGAACGGGATCGGGGCTTTCACTCGGCGTGGCAGCTCATCGACTTTCCAGGATCGGGCTATGCTGGACTGAGGACTACACCCATCTCCCTGTTGCTATGCGAGACCTTCTGCGCGACATCCTTCGGGACTGCTCTGGCTTTGTGGAACTGCGCTACCACAGCAAGGTGTTCCGCAGCGTCACTGCCGAGAAGGGCCGCCTTGAGCGCACCGCGGTTCGTCGCCGTTCCGGAGTGGGGGTGCGGGTGTTGGAGGCCGGCACTTGGGGCTTTGCTGCCACCGGGGATCCCTCGCCGGCTGCCATTCGGGAGGCCATCGCTGAAGCTCGCCGTGCCGCCCAAGCCAGCGCCGACTACCGCAAGCAAAAACTGGGATCCCTGCCCAGTGTGCGGCTGGCCCAAGGGGAGTTCTGCGAGCCCGGTGTGGAGGAGGTGTTGAACAAACCGCTGGAGGCGAAGATCCAGTTGGCTTTGGAAACCGAGGCGCAGGCCCGGCAGGCCTCTCGCCAAATTAGCTCCGCCAGTTGCACCTACAACGAGATCTACGAGGAAAAAGCCATTGTCACCACCGATGGGGCGGATGTGGCCTTTCGTCTGGTGCGCCCCGAGCTGCGAGTTCAGGCGGTGGCCGAAGCTGCCGGCCAGCTCAGCAGTGGCTCCGAGGCCATTGGGGTAACAGGGGGATGGGATTGCCTGTTCCGCTCGCATCCCTTGCAGATGGCGGAAAAGGCGGCTGCTACCGCGGTTGATTTATTGTCCGCAGGCTACGCAGAAGGGGGATGGGCCACGGTTATTCTGTCGCCTTCCATCGTGGGGCTGTTGGTGCACGAGGCCATTGGCCACACGGTCGAGGCGGATTTTGTTCTGGCGGGTTCTGTGGCTGCCGGCAAGCTGGGGCAGCGGGTGGCCAGCGACTGGGTTACCCTCAAAGACTCCGGCCATTCAGAGTTTATGCCAGGGGCAGGGGGAACCCTTCCTGTGGACGACGAGGGCGTTCCTACCCAAAGCACCACCATCATCCAAAACGGCATTCTGGTCAGCTATCTCCACAACCGCGAAACTGCCGCCCACTTTGGGGTGGAGCCCACCGGCAATGCCCGCGCCTGGGAATACGCCGATGAGCCTTTGATCCGCATGCGCAACACCTTCATCGAGCCCGGATCCCAAACGCTAGAAGAAATCATCGCCAGCACTCCCGATGGCTACTTCCTGGATGGGGCCAGGAACGGGCAGGCGGACTCCACCGGCGAGTTTATGTTTGGCGTGGAGCGGGCCTACCGCATTCGCGATGGCAAGCTGGCGGAGTTGCTGCGCGGTGTCACCATCACCGGCAATGCTTTTGAGGTGCTGCAATCGGTGGATGCCGTCTCGCGGGACTTCCTGTGGGATTTGGGATCCGGCCATTGCGGCAAGGGTCAACCGGCCAAGGTGGATGCAGGCGGCCCCTACATTCGCTGTCGGGCCATTGTAGGTGGGCAACAACCTGTGTAGTTATTCCCTTGGCGCTCCACAGCTAGCCCAGAGGTGAAGCCTACAGCTCGCTCTGTAAAGGGGACTGGCAGGCCAGCTCCAGGACTACCGAAAGCTGCTGGCCAGGAGCTACACAGAAACTCTGTCCTGCCGGCACGACTGACCGTGGGGGAGTTCACAGAACAGCCAATCCGTCCGCAAAAATTAGGGATCCCCTCACCTGCGGGGATCCCAGATGGGGTACTGGATCAAACCTTAGCGAGGGAAAACCACCTGGGCTCGCAACTCGCCCGGCGGGTTGGCCTGCGTGTGAATGTTGATGTAGTAAGCTCCGGCCAAAAAGCTGGAGACTTGCTCAGGGGTGAGGTTGGCTTCCAGTCGGAAATTCCCCGACTGATTGCCTGGATTCGGCAACATGTTCAAGACAAAGGCCACCGGCCCTGTGGCCTGGGCGAAAGATTGTCCTGGCTGCGGCTGAGCAATGTGAATGTGCCCAGGGCCAAAATCAGCAATGGGTAGAAGTGGGGTTGTGAGATTTGTAAAGCTCCCCTGAACGGACAAGGTACGGGTGGTCTGATTCAAAGTGACAACGGCACTGCCGCTGGCGGAGCTGGGCACTGCTACTGGGGGAACCTCAGCACCTGGAGAAAGAGTCAAGGCGGCAGTGGACACCACGGCTCCCGGCGGAGCAGGAGGAGGGAGAACGGTAACTGAATCGCTGCCACCACCACAACCGCTGAGAAACAAGACAGCAACCAGGCAAAAGCCGCAAAAAGCCTCGAAAATTGAACGAGGCCGAAGGGCAAAACCGATCAACAACATGGAAAAAAGCTCCTCGGTCAGAGAACAGGCTAAATAAGGTACGTATCAGGCCAAGCTTCGGATTCATCTCCGGGTTTAAAAGACGGCGACATCACTGCTACCGAGAGACAAAAATCCCCACCCTGTGGGGGGCGGGGGATGGTGTAGACTGCACGCGGAGCAGAAATCTCTGACCGTACCCATTGGAAGGCATAGCCGGGGAGAGTGTTCACCAAGGCACTTTCCCCAACCTCCGTTCAGGATGGATCCGTTTATCCTCTGGCCGAGGCGGCCAAAGCAGAGTTCATGATCGGCCAGAACCAGTGGGGCCGCATCAGGATGACGGTGTCAATGACGTGGATGATGCCGTTATCGGCTTCGATGTCCGCTTGGATAACGGTGGCGTTGTTCACCTCGAACACATCCCCTTCAATGGTGAGATCGATGGGGGATCCCTCTACCGAGCCCACACTTTGGTACTTGGCCAAATCCGCCTTTTTCAGGCGACCGGGCACCACGTGGTAACACAAGATGCGGGTCAGTTGGGGGATGTTTTGCACCAGAGTGGTGATGGTGCCAGGGGGCAGCTTGGCAAAAGCCGCATCGGTGGGGGCAAAAACGGTAAAGGGGCCGGGGCTTTTCAAAGTATCCACCAGGTTTGCCGCTTTAACGGCAGTTACCAAGGTGGAAAAACCCTCAGCAGAGACCGCAATATCAACAATATCGGGCATGGCTGGGATCCTTTGGCTGGGAAGTTGCTGCTAACAAAGTTGCTGCTCGAAATGTTTTGGGATGGTTAAAGTTGCCATAGGCTAGCGATAATTCTGATCTTGGATGTAGGAAAGACGGGCGGCTTCTCGGATCCCGTATTCCGGTCGAGTGAAGCGATTGAGTTGGCCCTCAAAATAACGGCGATTCATCATCAAGTGCCGTGGATTTGGATCATCAAGGGGATACAAGAAAGCGGCCCTTCCCGCCTGAATCACGGCTGAGGTGACGTTGTACATGGAGCGCTGGAAGCTAACCCCCAATTGAATCAGCATGTCCTCTTCGCCGCGGCAATGCTTGCGATAATACTCCACCAAATACTGGGGCAAAAAGTGGTACATATCCTGGTGCAAGAGCGTGGGCGGGATCCCGGCGGTGCCCACCGGAAACTTATCGGCGTAGAGGATCCCGTAGTGAAAGTCCAACTGGTTGGTGGGAACTTCGTTGGCCTGGGCGTTGTAGGACTTAGTGCCGCGGAAAGGAGAGGTGCGATAAAACACGGCCTCTACATAGGGGAAGGCAGCCTCATATAGCCAGGTGAATCCTTTGGATTTGGGCACAATATCGTACCATTCTCCCCGAATACGCACGCGGTGGTAGATGGGTCGTCCGGCAATGGCGAAGATCCCGTTGACCAGAAAGTTCATCGCCTCCGGCACGCTGGTAATTTTGCCTTCATCGTAGAGATCGCTCATCTCAAAAAAGACCGGAGCCATCACCTCCCAAAACAGGCCCAACACCGAGTACATGGTGGCCTGGCGGCACAGCTCCAAAAACATATCGGGGAAGAGCTTGTATAGCCCCATCAACAAGGGGTTGCCCTGGCAATAGGCGCGGATGGCGCGGTCGGCATTTTGCTTGTATTCTTCGGAATCCATGTAGGGATCCAGCAAGCCCCCCATATCCCGGTGCCAGAGCATGGCCCGCATACATTCTTCGGCAAATTCCATGTTGATGCGGTCATGCCAGAGGTGATGCAAAATCCTGGGCAGCTTGCGCTTCAGCTCCCCCTTTTCCATAAACTCCAGCAGCTCGGGATGGGCCGTAGCCTGGCCTCGCCAAATGCGCAAATCCGCGTTATCCCCCGCGTAGTGGTTGGCCAGCTTCAGATACTCTTCAGGAATGATGAACTTGAAAAAAGGCAAGGGATCCACAAACACCTGCTCGGCAATGTAGAGCAGATCCCGCCAGTAGAAATCCATTGGCACGGCATAGGCTTTGTAGAGGCCGATAATTTGCATCAGGTTTTCCGGCGTATCCGGCAACATGGATCCCCCAGCCTCCAAGCGGTGGACTACATCCGCAAAAGGGTGGGTAGAAGGGGGCAGCTTGCGGGTTGTAAGGGTTGTCGTCATGGAAGAAGTCTCCAACTCTTCAAAAGTCCTGGCTCCATAGGGGGCATCTGCTGGGATCTCAATTCCTGGGAGTTTCCCGCTTGCCTGGATCGGCTCCAGAGAGGGTGATGGGGGCAAGGTCACCGGCTGATGCCAAGATAAGCGTTTGGGCCTGAGCCACCTGGGTGGATAGGGTAAAGGCCAAGGGTTGTGGCCATTTCACCAGGTTCATGGGCTGGATCCCAAACCAAACGATCAAGGCCGTCAAAATAAGCCCTGGGATCCGCTCCCAGCCATGCACGCGCGGGTAGTAGGCGGTGCGGTTGTCCAACCTGCCAAAGCAGGTGCGGTTCAGCAAAATCACAAAGTACACCGCCGTCAAGCCGGTGCCACAGATGCTGATCAAAGTGGGCAGAGGAAAATCTTGGTAGCTGCCCTGGAAGATCAAGAACTCCGCCACAAAGCCCACCAGGCCAGGGATCCCGGCGCTGGCCATCCCCCCCAAGATGAGCAGGGCGCTCACTGTGGGCAAGCCTCGCAAGGGGTTGAGCAGGCCGTTGAGTACGTTCAGATCCCGCGTTCCCACTTTGCGCTCCACCAAGCCCACCAGATCAAACAGCAGCGCCAAGATGAGACCATGGGAGACCATCTGCACCATCGCCCCGGTCAGGCTAATGGGGGTGGCTGCCGCCATGCCCAGCAAGATGTAGCCCATGTGGCCAATGGAGCTGTAGGCCACCATGCGCTTGATGTCTTTTTGGGCGATGGCTGCCAAAGCCCCGGACAACACGGCAATGGCTCCCCACCAGGCTAGGATCCCGCCCAGGTCGGCCCAAGCTTGGGGAAACAACTGCAGCCCAAAGCGAAACAGACCGTACGTGCCTAACTTGGAGAGGATCCCTCCCAGGAGGATGGCCACTGGCGGCGACGACTCCCCGTATGCATCAGGCAACCAGGTGTGGAAGGGGATCAGCGGCATCTTAATGCCGAAAGCCACGATCAAGGCCAACAGCGTCAAGGTCTGGGCAACAGGGCTGAGAGAGGTGATGCGGATCTCCAGCAGCTCAAAGCTATGGGGATCCCCCAGCCAGTAGAGGGCCAAAAACGCCCCCAACAGAAAGATGGCGGAGACGGCGGTATAAATCAAAAACTTGATGGCAGCATAATCCCGTTTGCCGCTGCCCCAGATGGAGATCAGCAGATAGATCGGGATCAGCACCAGCTCGTAAAACAAGAAGAACAAGAGCAGGTTCTGGGCGACAAAAGCGCCGTTGACCGACCCGCTCATGAGCAAAATGCAGCCGTAAAAGAGGTTGGGCCGCTTCACCTCTGGCTCAGCCGTCAGCACCGCAATCAGCGTGAGCAACCCGTTCAAAGCCACCATCAGCAAGGACAACCCGTCCAGGCCCAGGGAATAGCTCAGCCCGATTGACGGGATCCAATCCCACCGCTGCACCCATTGCAGCCCTCCCGCTTGCAGGTCAAAGTTGGCAAACAGCAGCAGCGAGATCCCCAGCAGGATCCCGGCCAAGGCCACCGCCAGCTTTCGCCCCCCCAAGCCCAGGAACAGGAGCAGGGATCCCAGGATCGGCAACACAATCAAGGCACTCAGCATGGTCTCTTTCCTCTTTATTCAAGGACTCCGTCCCGCTATCGCCCAAGCCTAGAGAATCAGCCAGCCCAGCAGGGCCACCCCCACGACAATCGTCAGCACATAGGCTTGCAACTGGCCAGAGGTGGTGTATTTCAAAACCTGTCCACCCGCCAATACCGCCAAGCTGGTTAAATTCACCAAGCCGTCCACCACATAGCGATCGAACAGGGCCGTGATCTCAGAGATGATGCGCACCACAAACACCACACTGGCCCGGTAGAGCTTGGGGGTGTAGAAGTCGTTGGCCAACAGATCCTGCCAGTCGGCCAAGAAGGCCCAGTCCACCGGTCGTCGCTGCGGACGCAGGTATAGCCAGGCTCCCAAGGCAATCCCCGTCAGGCTGGATCCCGTCATCATCCCGGTAGGGATCCCTTCCAGAGCGGGAATCAGACCCAGCGTCGCCAGGATCATGGGCATGTGCAGCGCCACCCCCATCGTGACCGTCATGGGCAGCATCATCGGCCAATGCACCTCCGGCGAACGCTCGCTCATCTGCTGCGGCTTGCCCCCCCAGATCAGGCCAAACACCCGTGTCAGCCCTAGGGCCGTTACAGCATTGGTGACCAGCACGACTGCCGCCCACAACCCCTGCCCCGATTGCACCAACTGCTGCCACAGATCCGTCAGCACCCAAAAGGAACCGAAAGGCGGCAAAGCGATGATTCCGGCCATTCCGGTCAAGAAGCACAGCCCTGAGATAGGACGCCGCGACCACAGCCCGCCCAGGTAGCGCAAATCCTGGGTAATGCTGTTCCAGATCACCGTGCCCGGAGCCATCACCAACAGAGCCATGGCCGGAGCATAGGTGAGCAGCAGTTGGTAGGCTTGCTGGGGATGACCGGTGCCCACCGCCACAAAAATCAAGCCCATGTAGGCACTCACCAGATAAGACAAAGCTCGCTTGGCGTCGACCTGGGCCAAAGCCACCAGGGATCCCCCCACCGCCGTCAAGCTGCCGATAGTCAGCATCACCTTCAGCACCGTTGGGGAAAGCTCATAGAGGGGTTGCAGGCGAATCAACACCCAGGCCCCCGTGCCCACCACCACTGCGTTCCGCAAAATCGAGGCCGGGATCGGCCCTTCCATCGCCTCATCTAGCCACAGGTGCAATGGGAACTGGGCACACTTGCCCACCGGGCCAGCCAGCAACCCCAGCCCCACCAGCGCAATCAAGGTCGGATCCACAGTGGCAGACCCCGCCTGCACCGCCTCAGCCCAAGCCGCCAAATCCTCAAACTCCCAGGATCCCGTCAGGGGATAGATGGCGATCACTCCCATCAAAAGCAACAAGTCACCGATGCGCTTGGTTAAAAAGGCGTCCCGCGCCCCTGTCACCACCAGCGACTGGTTAAACCAAAAGCCCACCAACAGGTAGGTGCCCAGGGTCAAAATCTCCAGGATCACGTAGCTGAAAAAGAGGGAGTCGCACAAAGCCAAGGCACACATCCCCCCCTCAAACAGGCCCAGCAGGGAGAAAAACCGCGCCCAGCCCCAGTCCATTTCCATGTAGCCAAAGCCGTAGATCTGGGCCACCAGGTTCAGCCCCGTCACCACAGCGCAGGCCCCCAGAGTTACCGATGACACCTGCAGCGGCAGCTCTAACATCAGATCCCCCACCTGTAGCCAGGGCAACCGAATGACCTGCGCCGGCTGATCCCAAATCGCCACCAGCGCTCCCACACTGTGAAGGAAAGCCACTAAGGTCAGCAGGGCATTCAAATAACCTGCCGGACGTGGTCCCGTGCGCCGGGTGATTCCTGGGGACCAGATCAGCGCTCCCGCCCACGCCACCAAAGCGTAGAGGGGAATCAGCCATGCAGTTGTGACCAGCCCGTTCAAGCTCATAATCCTCCTTCGGCCAGGGATCTTGGCCAAACTGGAACACTTGCTGAGATCCTGTAAAAAATCTTAAAAGGCATCTTAGCGGCGAACCGAGATAGATAAAAATTGAACTTTCCGATAAAAACTATAGACAAAAATCTATAGTTCAAGCAGGGGGAGCAGAATAACCTCTGTCGTTGTCACCCCCTCACTCTCTAAAGCGTAGATGGAAATGAACCCCTTGGGAACCTAAGGATTTGCGATTGTTTGGACACAGGGAATGATCAAGAAAACTGGGTTTAGCGCTCCGCACCGCCAAAGCGAAGGCCTACGGCCCGCTGTCGCGACAGAGCGGCTTTGTGTTATGGTACGGGTTGATCTCCGCCAACTTGAATATGGCGCAGTGTCAATAAAAAGTGTCTGGGAGTTCATCCCAGTAGTTGGGGCTATGGCATCCGCTAACGCAAACACGACCCCGTCCACCCCTTCTCCCAAGGTTGCTGCTCAAGCTGCTGTGAAATTGCCGAGAAGACTGAGAACAACGACTTAGAAGGGCGTCTTGACTTTGGGTTGCTTGACCTTCAGCTCGCGAATCCGTTTCAACATCTTCTGGAAATACTCCGCTAGGTAGTCCTCAAGAGAGGTCAGAGAGGCCAGTTCAATCCCCAGGGTTTCGCATACAGGCGTCATATCGGCGTGCATGGGTTCTTTGGCCGCGATCACCTCCACAAACGCCAGCCGGTCGGCAATGTTCCAGCTCCACTGAAAAAACTGCGCCACCTTGCGCGCCCCTCTCAGCAGTCCCAGCGGCATGGTGCTGACTTTGGCCTTTTTGCCGGAGAGCTGCTCGCACAAGGCAATGACTTCTCGAGCCGTCCAAGCCTTGGGCCCCACCAAGGGAAAGATTTGCTGCTTGGCAGCTTCTACAGTGAGAGCTCGCACCGCAAACCGGGCTGCATCTAGGGTGTCTAGGTAGGCCGTTGGCATGCCCTCGCCGGTTACCCAGACGATTTGTTCTTCCAAGATGGGGATGGCGTACTGGCCGATCAACCCCTGCATAAAGCCCGCCGGACGAAAAATCGTGTAGGGCATCTGGGATCCAACCAAATACTTCTCAATGTGATGCTTGAAATTCATCAGGGGCACGTTGGGATACTCGTGGTGGGCGCCCATGATGGAGAAAAAGATAAAATGCCCTACCTGGGCAGCCCGTGCCGCATTGATCAGGGCAACCTTGCCATCCCAGTCCACCTGACGGGCGCTGAGGGTGTCGGTCACCCGCACCGTAGCACAGTCGAGCACCGCCTCGATGCCTTCCATCGCGGAGTTGAGGGTGCTGGGCTGAAGCAGGTTTCCCACCTTCAGGTGAGCGCCCCATTCACTTAAGAAAGCAGCCTTTGCCGGATTTCGCACCAGACAGGTAACTTGGTGTCCCTCTTCGATGGCTCGGCGTACCACTTGACGGCCCAGCGTTCCCGTCGCCCCCACAACCAGCACGTTCATAAAATTATCATTTCTTAACCTTAGGCTTAGTCTATCAGACCAGCGCAACTCCCGACACAACCTTAGAGGCAGCAACAAACCAATGGGGATCCCTTGCCAAACCGGCTCTGAAGGGATCCCTAGAGTTAGGTACTGAGAAAGCGTTCAGCCGGCCAGCTCGTTCATGCGTTGCGCCAAGGTGAAGTCCAATTCCGTAATGCCCCCGGCATCGTGGGTGGTGAGATCCACCCGCACGCGGTTGTAGACATTGCTCCATTCGGGGTGGTGCCCCATGCTTTCGGCCACCAAGGCCACACTGCTCATCCAGCCAAAGGCTTCGACAAAGGAACCAAACTGAAATTGGCGATGCAGCTTTCCCTCCCGCAAAGACCAGCCGGGCAGTTTCTCCAGCTTGGCCTGGATCTCGGCTTCACTTAGCTTGACGGGTCTGGACATGGGCGTTCCCTCCGGTCGATGCCATCGTTTTCATCACGCTTTCATCAAAGGAGCAACTGAGAGCGGATCCCGGCTTATTCACAAAACTTCATGACCTTTGTATTCATGCTCTTCTACATGCGCGTCTATGGGCGCGGGGCTGAGCGGCTTGTACAACCAGTAGCCTTGTACAGCAAAGTGGGCCTGCTGATAGAAATGGAGGGCGGCTTGGTTGTGATGGTAAACCTGCAGGGTAATGGCAGCTAGCTGCTGCTGGGATCCCCATCGTTCCACCTGCTGAATGAGGGCCTTGCCCAGGCCCTGCCGACGATGGGCGGGATCCACCCAGAGCAGAAAAATGTAGGCTACCCGCCGATGGGTGGCTTGATCTGTGGAGATGCCGGCCCAAACACAGCCCACCGGCTCTGCAGTTTCTTCTTTCAAGATCCACCAGCAGGGGGTGCGGGGTGGGTCGAAGAGGCGATCCAGCGTCTCTTCTAGGTGATCCCAGTTGCTTTGCTCTGGAAAAGATTCCTGCAACGTGGCCTGCAATCCTCGTCTCACCCAGGGCCGATCCCAGGCTGAACCAATGCGCCAACGGTAACCGGCGGGCAAAGGGATCCCTTGTTCAGCCATCCTCAGGCATTTGCAGAAAGGGCCACAGGCGTCGCTTCTTCTAGAGGGGCAGGCTGGGCCATATCCTCCGGCAGAAACGAGCGAATGCTCACCACCACCAGGGTAAACAGAAACACCAGCAGGATGAGAGCGGGAAAGATATATTGCCGCAGGATGCTCATGCTTCTACATAATCATTTCAAGTTTCTACAGCATAGCGTGCAGGGAGGGATCCCTGGGCAGCTTTTCGGAAATCTCCTCGGTTTTTCTTCTCCTGATCTCCATCTCAGCCCCTATCGACTGACCCTGGGGGATCCCATGCGTTAATAAGGTGAGAAAGTGTAGCCTATGATTCCAAAGTGAGGTTGGCTGTGCATTAAGGTCGAGCGTAGTTGTGGGTCATCACTCAACTGCCCAACCTGATCCCACTGCTGCGCGACGCGAGCGGAGAATCCATGAGCACTCCCAATCGCCCCTTGAAGACCCTTGGGATCCCTCCCAATGCCTGGGCTGTGAATGCCGAAATGGCCGACCTCACCCGTCCGCCCTTGGATCCCCGGCCCATCCTGCTACCCACCTCCAGCAAAACCCTGCGCTTGGATCTGGCCAAGGCGGCGTTGTTGGTGATCGACATGCAAAACGACTTTTGTCATCCCGACGGTTGGCTGGCCAGCATTGGCGTCGATGTTACACCTGCACGGGCTCCCATCGGCCCTCTAAAAGCCCTGCTGCCCCGCCTGCGACAAGCTCAAGTGCCGATTGTGTGGGTGAACTGGGGCAATCGCCCTGACTTGCTCAACATCAGCGCCGGCTTGCGACATGTGTACAACCCCACCGGAGAGGGAGTAGGGCTGGGGGATCCCTTGCCTAAGAACGGGTCTTTGGTCCTCACGCGGGGCAGTTGGGGCGCTGCTGTGGTGGAGGAGTTGGAAGTCAAACCCGAGGATATCTGGGTGGACAAGTTCCGCATGAGCGGCTTTTGGGATACGCCTCTCGATAGCATTCTCAAAAACCTGGGGCGCACCACCCTCTTCTTTGCCGGTGTGAACATCGACCAGTGCGTCATGACCACCCTGCAAGACGCCAATTTCCTCGGCTACGACTGCATTTTGCTGGAAGACTGCGCCGCCACCACCTCTCCTGAATACTGTTTGCTAGCTACCCTCTACAACGTCAAGCAGTGCTTTGGCTTTGTCGCCTCCTCCTCAGATTTGCTCGCGGCTCTCCCCTGTTAGCACTTGCCCACTATTCACCCCTCATCTCTTGAGCGGAGGATCCGGATGCAAACGCTTTCCCGCTGCGTGATTCCAATTGTTAAAACCCCTGCCGATTATCAGGCTTTTCGCATCAGCCCCCACGATACCAATCGCCTGGCCATCGTGTTCGATCCTTCTCATGCTCAGATTTCTCTAACCTTTTGTGTGGAGATCTTCGATGAGGGAGGCAAAACCCCTCCAAATCGCCATCAAATGGCTGTGGAAATGTTTTTTGTTCTCAAGGGGGAAGGCCTGGCCATTTGCGATGGAAAAGCGGCCCCCATCAAAACTGGAGATAGCATTCTGGTACCGCCGACCGGTGTACATGAAATCCACAATACCGGCCCAGGCCGCCTCTACGCCCTCTGCTTCATGGTGCCCAACGAAGATTTTGCCGAGCTCATCCGCTCCGGCACTCCTGCGGACTTGGATGAGGAGGATTTGCAGGTGCTGTCGGGGGGCTGGAGAAGGGCATTTGCTGAGGCTTAGGCCTCAATGGCTCTGGGAGCTGTAGAGGTTGGAAGTCAGGGGTACTCCGACAAATCTTTTCCCAGGGTCTCTGTTTCCATAAATCCATAAAAGCCATAAAAGAGGGGTCTGGAGGGGGCTGCGTTTGCGCCAGCAGGCCGGAGATCAAGGGCAATACCAGGGAAGGGGCTCAAACTCTGGTGGGAGTTTCTCCCTCTCATAAGGGCTTCTGTTTTATCTTAGGAAGAATCCACCCAGGGATCCCTTAGGTTGTCCTTGGTTGGTATCCCTTTGGCAAGATCCGCTAGCCCAACCCAGGCCATGTTGCCCGTTCGCCCCCGCGAAACTGTTTCCATGTTCACCCGCGACGGGATCCAACTGGACGCGGATGTCTATCGCCCGCAAGGGGAGGGGAGCTACCCGGTTTTGCTGATGCGGCAGCCCTATGGGCGGGCCATTGCCTCGACGGTGGTGTATGCCCATCCCAGGTGGTATGCGGCCCAGGGGTACATTGTGGTCATCCAGGATGTGCGCGGACGGGGAACTTCCAAGGGATCCTTCTACCCTTTCCGCCATGAGGTGGAAGACGGGTTTGACGCCGTCAATTGGGCGGCTGCCTTGCCGGGGAGCAACGGCGTAGTGGGCATGTACGGCTTCTCTTATCAGGGCATGACCCAGCTGTATGCGGCTTCTACCCGTCCCAGCGCCTTGAAGGCCATCTGCCCGGCGATGCTGCCTTACGATCTCTATGCCGATGCCGCTTACCCAGGGGGGGCCTTTGCCTTCTACAACAACCTCAGTTGGGCCTTGCAACTGGAGACCGAAGGGGCGCGTCTCAGGGGGGATGCCAATGCCTACCAAGCGCTTTTGAAAGCTGCCCGCAATCTCCCCCTCTACGACCCTATCCCCCTCAAGCCGGGGGTGTTGCAGCAGTATGCCCCCCAATCCTATTACTTCGACTGGCTGGAGCACAGCGAGCCGGATGAATACTGGCGCAAGCTCTCTCCCCGTCTAGAGGTGGTGGATCTGCCGATGCTACACATTGCCGGCTGGTTTGACAGCTACCTGAGTGGTAGCCTGCGCCTCTACAAGGAAATGAGCGCCCGCAGCCAGAACCCTCAATACCTGATCATCGGCCCTTGGATCCATCTCCCTTGGGGGCGCAAAGTGGGGGCGTTGGACTTTGGCCCAGAGGCTGTCAGCCCCATCGATCGCCTGCAGGTGCGCTGGTTTGACCAGTTCCTCAAAGGCAAAGATACAGGGATCCTCCAGGAGCCGCCGGTACGCCTGTTCGAGATGGGATCCAACCGCTGGCGCGGCTTTGATGCTTGGCCTACCCCTGAGCCAAAAGCTTTTTACCTACACAGCACCGGCTTGGCTGCCCTTTCAGAAGCAGAGGGATCCCTTCGCCCTGAACCCTCGCCGACGCAACAATCGGATACCTTTGTTCACGATCCCTGGCGACCGGTGCCAGCCCTGGGAGGCCACCTGGCTCATCCTGCCGGGCCACAGGAGCGCTCTGCCCTCGACTGCCGCGCCGATGTTCTCACCTATACCACTCCGCCGCTGCAAGCCGAGCTGGTTCTGGTCGGGGACATTGCTGTGGAGGTGTACGCGGAGGCCGACAGCCCCAGTTTCGATCTTTGCGCTGTGCTCTCGGTGGTAAGGCCCGATGGGCAGGTGTATAACTTTTCCCAAGGCTATTGTCGCCTACGGGATCCCCAGCCCAGTACCCCCATTCTGATTCCCTGTCAGCCCACCTGTATTCGCATTCCTTGCGGTCATGCTCTGCGCCTCAGCCTTAGCGCGGCTTGTTTTCCGGCCTATCCTGTCAACACAGGCACGGGAATGCGGGAAGAGCGGCTGATTGAGGCCCGCATTCTCACCATCACTCTCCGCAGCGGTGGCGAGACGCCTTCGCGGCTGCACCTGCCCATGGCTTGAAGCCAAGAAGAGACCAAGCTTCGGGATCCCGTTCGCAATCCCCGCTTACAAAGAGACACCAAACGTTAGGATAGAAACAGGCAGGGCAAGGGAACACCATGTTGCAAGACCCAAAGTTGATCCGGCACTATCAGGCTTTGACCGATGCTCTGGTGGATACCTGGCAGCGGGGCTACCGGCGCACTGATGAGCTACGTCTGCTGGTGGATGGCTACCTGCTGGCCTTGCGAACTGGCAAACAATTGGAGCCCTTCGAGATCTATCGCATTGAGGACGAGGTCAACCGCTTCCTCTACGATCCGTCCAACTTCATAGATCCGGAATTGGAGCCAGAGGCGGAGCCGATGCGGGGTTATTGATTTTGTGAATCCCTGTTGGCGATCCCTAGAACAGGTGGGGCAAAGTTTTGATTCCAACCTTTTCTGATCTCCCCTCGCCCCTTGGGAGAAAGACTAGGGGGGAGGGCGCTGACTGAGTTCTGGTTTTGTCGAGCATCTTGCGCCTGGTAGGCTGAGAGGGATCGATTCGTTCCTGATTCCAGTCGTATCGGTTCTATGGCGGTTTGGGATAGGGTGATGACCTCCCGGCATCTGCCCCTGCTGGGATCCGGCTTGGGCTTGGGGGTAGCCCTGATCCTCTGGTACGGGGTGTTTGGCTACCACGTGCTGCAGATTGGCCTCTGGCTGCTGAGCATCCTGCTGGTGGGGTTGTATTGGGCGCAGTTTTCCCCGGCTCAACCCCCTTGGGATCCGACGCGGCTGCGCTGGCAACAGGAGCTGTTGCACCTGGGGCTGTTGGTGTTGGTCTTTGCCCCGATCTACCTCTACGACCTGCCCAACATCCCTTTTCAGATCAATACTGACGAGATTGTGATCACCTCCATGGCCCGTCGCGCCTCAGGGGTGCGCTATCCCGATATCTTTGGGCTGATGCCGGAGTATTTCTATTTCCCCCGCTTCATGTTCAGCCTCTTCGGCGGCCTGACGCGGCTGATGGGGGGGGTCACGCTGGTGAATGTGCGCACTGTGCATGCCGCCTTCGGGGTGATCACCATTTTGGTGGCCTATGGGTTCTTTCGCGCTTTTTGGGGATCCCGGCTGGCTTTGGCGGGGGCGGCCCTCTTGGGATCCAACCACGCCTTGCTGGGCATCAGCCGCATGGCCATGCGGGAAAACCTGATTGTGCTGGTGGAGTGTGCGGCCCTGGCCTTGCTCCTCAAGGGCGTGCGGGAAAAAAATCCCCTGTTGCTCTATCTGGGGGGAGGAGCGGCGGCTTTCTCCCTCTACGGCTATTTGCCGGGGCGGGTGGTGATCCTGCTGGGGTTGCTGTTTGGAGTTCTGTACCTGCTCCTGGGCCGGGAGGATCTCCGAGGAGAAAACAAGCAAGCTAATCCCCTCTGGGTCCTGGCCAAGCTGACAGTGCCGGCGGCGTTGGGTTTTTTTCTGGTGGCTGGGCCCATTCTGGTGGCTACGGTCACAGCACCCGCGGTGAGCGCGGAGTACTCTCGCCAACAATTTCTCTTTTTCCCGGAGGGGCGGGCCCTACAGCAGATGTGGGTGAATGCGGCTACCCCGGAGGAGGCGGTCTGGCGCAACATCTTCAACGGCCTGAGTATGTTCAACGACCCCGGCCAGCACGACCGCGGCTACATCTATCCCAACTACGGCCATGCTTTTGTGGATCCCTTGACGGGGGCTTTGATCTGGCTGGGGCTGGGATCCGGCCTCTACCGCCTTTTCAAGAAGCGCAGCCAGCCCCACGACTGGCTCTGTATCGGCAGCTTCCTATTTCTCTACCTGCTGTTTAGCTTGGCCATCACCAAAGCCCCCAACTACACCCGCCTGCTGGTGATCCTGCCCTTTGTAGCCTATCTAACCTTGGAAGGGATCCAAGTGCTGGCAGGTCTCCTGGAACGCTGGGGATCCCGGGCCGGGAGTTGGCTGCCGGCGGCGGCGATGGCGGGGGCAATCCTGCTGATTGGGGGGTGGAACCTGGCCATTTTTGGAGACTTTGTCCACAAAGGCTGGACGCAGGGCAACGATGTGGGGGCCACCGGGCGCTATGTGGCAGCTCGCCAAATGGATCCCGACTACCGCTTCTATCTGGCGGCTAGCACTGCCTACCCCTATTTCAGCTGGGGAGAGCCTATCTACTGGCAAAGTTGGATTCAATTTTTTGCTGGGCCGGAGCAGGAGGTGAAGGTTTTTTCCCCAGAGACGTTGCCCGGCCAAGACCTAGAACCGCCGTTTACCCTGTTCACGAATGAGGCAGTATGGGATCAGCAGGGGGCAGAGCTGCAACGGCGCTTTCCCAAGGGGCAGTTGCATCGGATCCCTGCCGAGCGGGGGCTATGGGCCTTTGAGGTGGCGGATCCCTAGAGCTCCCCCCCTGGTTTGGCCAACCCACTGTTCGCGGGACGGAGTCCTTTCGCGTCAGCGGGACGGAGTCCTTTCTTTTTACCAGGCTAAAAGTAGCTGAAAGCACACTATGCAGATCCAGAGCCGCCAACAGTAGAAGAAGATGATAGCGTTCCAGGGATCCCAGACGTGCGTTTTGATGCCTACGACCCGGGCGAGGGGTTTTACGACGAGCTGTTTTTGGGGCGTAACCAGCCCCGTCCTGAGGCGATCCCGCTGATTGAGCGCATTCATTCTCTGGAAGAAGGGGAACTGCAGCAGCGGCAAGCGGCGGCGCAGGCGGCCCTCTTTCAAATGGGGGTGACCTTCAACGTCTATGGCGATAGCCAGGGCACGGAGCGAATTTTCCCCTTTGACATCATTCCCCGCATCGTCTCGGCTTCCGAGTGGCAGCGGCTGGAGAAGGGCCTTAAGCAGCGCATCCACGCCCTCAACCTGTTCATCGACGATGTCTATCACGACCAGAAGATCCTTAAGGATGGGGTGATCCCTGCCGAGCTGATCGAAACGGCCAAGGGATTTCTGCGGCCCTGTGTGGGGCTCAACCCGCCGGGGAGAATTTGGTGCCACGTCACCGGCACCGACCTGGTGCGGGATCGGGACGGGACTTGGTACGTGTTGGAAGATAACCTGCGCTGTCCGTCGGGAATCTCTTATGTGCTGGAAAATCGGCGGGTGATGAAAAGCACCTTTCCCTCCCTGTTCAACACCATGGGGATCCGCCCGGTGGACGACTACCCTAGCCATTTGTTGGATACTCTGCTCTACCTGGCGCCGCCGCAACTGGCCAATCCAACGGTGGTGGTGCTCACCCCCGGCATCTACAACTCCGCCTACTTCGAGCATTCTTTCCTCGCCCAGCAGATGGGGGTGGAGCTGGTGGAAGGACGGGATCTGGTGGTGGCAGATGGCTATTTGCAAATGCGCACCACCAAGGGGCTGCAGCGGGTGGATGTGATCTACCGCCGCATCGACGATGACTTCATCGATCCCCTTGCTTTTCGCCCTGATTCCCTCTTGGGGGTACCCGGCCTGTTTGAGGTCTACCGGTCGGGGCGGCTGGCGATCGCCAACGCTTTGGGAACGGGGGTGGCGGACGACAAGGTGATCTACGCCTATGTGCCGCAGATGATCCGCTACTACCTGGGAGAAGAGGCCATTTTGCCCAACGTGCCCACCTACCTCTGCTGGGATCCTAAGGATCAGGCGTACGTACTGGAAAACCTCGACAAGCTGGTGGTGAAGGCAGCCAACGAGTCGGGTGGCTACGGCATGTTGATGGGATCCCAGGCTACACCGGCAGAGCGGTCTGCTTTTGCTGAGAAAATCCGCGCCCAGCCGCGCAACTACATCGCCCAACCCACCCTGTGCCTTTCTCGCGTGCCCACCTTGGTGGATCGGGGAGAAGGCCCCCGTCTAGAACCCTGTCATGTGGACTTGCGGCCCTATATCCTCTACGGCAAAGAGATCTACGTTCACCCAGGGGGGCTGACCCGCGTCGCCCTCAAGAAGGGATCCCTGGTGGTGAACTCCTCCCAGGGGGGCGGCAGCAAAGATACCTGGGTGCTCTGCGCGGATCCCGGCTGTTGAGAGACGGCTTGCAAAATAGGTTCAGAGCCGCTCGCCCGAACATCTGCTCCACTGACCAAGGCAGCTGGCATGCTGAAGCGCCAAATCCACGTAGTGCTGGGCGTGAAGGCGCAGTTGCTTGACCTCTTCCTCGGTGAGGGTGCGGATAACCTTAGCCGGGATCCCCGCCGCCAAAGAGTGGGGTGGCACAGACCGGGTGACCACTGCTCCAGCTCCCACCATGCTGCCTGCCCCGATGGTGACCCCGCTCAAGAGAACGGCCCCAATCCCGATCAGACATCCCCCCTCGATGTGGGCACTGTGGATGACCGCTCGATGGCCTACGGTCACTTCCTCGCCAACCAGGGTCGGCTGTCCGGGATCCCCGTGCAGGATGGCTCCATCTTGGATATTGCTGCGGCGGCCAATGACAATGGGCGAGAGATCCCCCCGCAGGATAGCCCCGTACCAGATGCTCACCGCTTCCGCAAGTTGGACATCGCCGATCAGTGTGGCATTGGCGGCAATAAAGGCTGCCTGGTCGATCCCTCTCGGCTGCTGCTCTAACCCCACTTTCCAAACGCCCTTGGCAACGGCTTCCATTTCCCCAATCCTACTGCTACCGGGGGTGCGGCAATTCCAGACCTGCCCCAGCGCTCCGCGCCGCCTCCAGTCCCAGAAAAAGAGAGGAGCCAGGGATCCAGAAAATCAACCCGTCCCTTTGCTCCTGTTTCACCATTGTCAATCCATTGCACAATAGCAATGAGATATAAGCAACACATTTGGCTCATTGTCGATAGCTGTGGAAGCGTTCGTTAGATTAATTTCTAACTCTTGTAGGAGAGGGGCTAGGGGTGAGGGATTTTAGCTAAGCCTGCCGTTGCAGCAGGGGAGAGGATTCAGACGGTTGCAAGGGGCGAATGGCAAAGAAAGTTTCGTAGATGCAATCGCCAACGTGGTTCATTTGTAGCTGCAATTTGTCGAGAAACTCATGTAAGCCCTGCTCCATAATGTCGTCGATGGTTAGGTAGTCCAGCTCAGAACGCAGGCGGCCCAAAGCTCGCTCGCTGGGATCCCGCCAGGTATCGGCTGGGGTGCCGGTGATTTGGTGCAGGGATCGATCCGCATGAATAAGACAAAACTGAATGGAGCGGGGAAATTGCCGATCCAAAATCAGGAAAGAGGCCACCTCTCTGGGATTGATGCGGTGCTGGCGGCTGTATTTCCGGTACATTTCATAAGCACTGGCCGACTTCAGCAAAGCAATCCACTGCAACTCATCCAAAGCCGTGCCCACGTACTGCAGAGAGGGCAGCAAGATAAAATACTTAACGTCCAAAATGCGCGCCGTTTTGTCTGCCCGCTCCAAAAGACGGCCAATCTGGCCAAAGTGCCAACCTTCCCCGTGGGTCATGGTGGCATCCATCACCCCGGCGAATAGGTGACTGGCCAGCTTCACTTCCGTGAAAAAATCATGGAGCTGACTCAGGTGGGGGCCTTGCTGAGCCGCTTCTTTGACCATCAAATAAAAGCGGTTGACCCGCTCCCACATTTCTGAAGAAATGACCTCCCGCACAGAGCGGGCATTTTCCCGCGCCAGCCGCAAACAGGAAAGGATGGAGTTGGGGTAATCCCTATCAAAAGCCAGGAACTGGATGACTGTTTCTTGAGTTGCCTGGCCATAGCGTTGGTAAAACAGCTCCTGATCCCCAGTGGTGTAGACAATGGGATCCCACTGCTGAGCGGTGCCGCTGGGCGAGTCGAGAATCAGGTTTAGGTTGACATCGATAAAGCGGGCGATGTTCTCGGCGCGCTCCACGTAGCGGTTGAGCCAGTAGATGGAATCGGCCACGCGACTCAGCATGCTGTTGCCTCCTCTGGAGTGTCTTGTCTCTGTGCTCCGTTCAAACCCAGCAGGCGGAGCAGCCGCCGCACCTTCACCAGCAGCACCCCCGTTAGGCCAGTCAGGATCCATCCTATCCAGTCGGCTGGGGTGCCCAGATAGCGCACCTCCACGCGATGATCCCCCGGTGGGATCCGCACCTGCAACAGTCCCACTCCGCTGTGCTCAGCAGACGTGAGGCGACCATCCACCTGTACCCGCCAAGCGGGGTAGTAAAACGTGCGCAGGACTACCCATTGATCCTGAGCAGTGGGGTTAACGGCCCGAAAACGACGGTAGCCATAGCGCCACTGCTCCACTTCCAACAGTGGCTCCAGATCGCTTTGTTCTCGTCCAAAGTTCACCATGTCGCCTTGCCACCGCAGCAGCGGATCCACCTCTGGGGGCGGCATGGGCAGGGTTGCTTGGCGAGGCCGGTATTCCAGCACATCCACCAGCGCCAGCCCATCGGGAAAGATCCAGTGCCAGTGAAGAAAAGCGATGCCCGGTCGCTGCTGGGGCTCATTGGGAAATGGCTTGGCTGCAGACAGCTCTTGAAAAGTTTGGATGGTCTGGGGGTCAAACCTGGCTCTGGACAAGACCTGCCAGCCCTGCCAGCTTTGTATCCCCATGGCCAGACCTATCCCCACAATCAAGAGGATCCTCAAGCCCTTTTGTCCCCACCCCCAGGCGGCCAGGGATCCCAACAGCCAGGGCACGGTTACCGCCGTCACCGCCATCCAGCGCCAAGAAAACTGAATGCGCCGCAGGGGCAAAATCCACTCGTAGAGCCAACCCAGCAGATCCGTCATCATCAGCAAGGCCACCAAGCTGGCCCCCAAGCTGTAGAGCAGGATCGCTTTGGCCAGGGGAGCATGGGATCCCAAGGCATCAAAGGACTCCGTCTCGTTAGCGCGAACGGAATGGATCGGGGTCATCCCCCTTGTCCTGCGGGCCAGCCATTCCCAGAAAACCAGGATCCCAGCACCCAAGACAACGGCTACCATCCAGAGCCAGTACCCTACCAGGCCGCTTTCAAACCAGTGCTGCGTCAGTTGTGGCTGGAGCCGGGTTAGCCCACTCAGCATCAGGCGATGTTGGGGCATGTACTCTTCGACAAAATTCACCAACTCCACCTGGATGAGGCGCTGATCCCAAAAGGCTGGCAGCAGATAAAACGCCGTCCACCCCAGCCCCAGCCCAAACCCCAAGTAGCAGCGCCCCACCCTGGGCCAGAGGGGATCCCAGCGGCCCAGCACCCAAGGCAGAGGCAGCCAAGTTAGCGTAAAGACCAGCAAAGTGGGCAAGTGAGATAGGGCCAACAGGCCGTAGCTAATGGCTAAGGCCACAATCGGCCAAAGGGACTGGGGCCGGCAGATCACCTGGACTGAGGCCCAGAAAATCCAGGGAGAGACAGCAATGGCCCACACTTCCCCCATTGCCCCCCGTTGGTAAATATCCACCAGCCAATAGGGGCCGGCCATACCCGCCAGAGCCAAAACCAGGGCCAGAGCCCAGGGGATGAGTTGCCGGAGAAGGGCATACAGCCCTGTCCCGAAGACCGCCATTGCCAAGCCCATGCTGGCCACCAAAGAGGTGGGCATGTCCAGCCCCAGCAGGCGAAACGGCAGAGGGGCCACCATGCACAGAGGGGGATAAAAAGCAAAGGTGGGATTGCCGTAGCCGAAGTTGGAATACTCTAGCCAGCGGGGGTAGAACTGCCCGCTGAAAAACTGTCGCTGATACTGAAAGGCCCAACTGAGGTTGAAGTGGGTGGAATGAGTGATGGGATATCCCTGGTGCAGCATGGGCCAGAGCAGCACCACGACTCCCACCAGCAACCCTATCCCAACACCCCTCTCCGGTTGGCACAACGCTTTTAGCATTTCTCGGCGTTGTCCCCATCCTCTACCTCGAAGGGCCCAGACTTCCCCCCATACTTGCGCAACAGCCGGATGTTTTCGATCACCATCGTCTTTTCCAGGGCCTTGGCCATGTCGTACAGGGTGAGGGCGGCCACGGAAACAGCCGTCAGAGCCTCCATCTCCACCCCTGTTTGGGCGTTGGTTTTTACTGTAGCGGTGATCAGAAAGCCGGGCAGATGGGGATCCGGATCCAGATCCACAGTGACGCTGCTCAAGGGGAGAGGATGACACAGCGGGATCAGATCGGCGGTGCGCTTAGCAGCCATGATCCCGGCCAGCCGGGCTGTTTCCACCACATTCCCTTTGGGCCCTTGACCGGCCAAGATGGTCTGCAAAGTCGTTTCTGACATGCGTACCTGTCCTTGGGCAGTGGCCAAGCGGGCAACCATGGGCTTGTGTCCCACTTCCACCATTTGTGCTCGGCCAGAGGCGTCCAGGTGGGTGAGGGCTTGCCCAACAAAGGACTCTGTCCTGCTGGCGCGACTAGAACTCGAATCCGATGGCACCCCGGCCTCCCACAATCCTTGAGAGCTGAAGAGTTGGCTTAGGCTCCGATGAGGTCGGCAAATCGGCAACCAGACCCGCAGGGACTTGACAACTAGTAGCGAATCCAGGCATAGGCGGCATCAGAGAGCACCGGCACCTCGGCATAGTGGCCGCGAATATTTTGCACCCAGGCGTAGACGGTGATGGCAATCACCCCCAAGAGAGCCGTGGTGGCCAAAATGCTGACCATCGCTGCCAGGCCAAGGTTGCTGAAGAGTATGCCAAACGCCTGCATCAGCACCTGCACCAAGAACAAGGCAATGTTGAGCAAGAGCGCCTGGATGGTGTTGAAGCGAACAAAATGGGCTACGCGGGTGTTGCGGATCACCAGGAACAGGAGAGCCAAAAACACCCCCATTCCCAGCCAGCCCGTGGCCAGGGGCACCAGACGAAACAGAGGCGCAAAAATGGGGATCAGCCCTGGCAGAGATTGAAACAACCCAGAGGGCAAAAAGCCCAAGGGCAGAGCCGATACCAAAGGCAGAAGGTAGGGAAGGGAACCCCACAGCCGATTGATGGGAGTGATGTCGCCGCGCCAGGTCATAATCCGTCGATCCCTATTAGGTGCAGTGGTCATTGAAGTGAAGTTTGCTTGTCGGTGCGCTTCCAGGATCCCCACCAGCTAAAGATTCAGAGAGAGAAAGCAACACCCAAGCCTTGGGCCTATTGTAGTCGATGGATTTGGGTGGCTCAACGCGCTTGGCCGCAAGCCGGCTTCTGCTTTCCAGTGAGCAGAAAAACTCGAGGCCAAAAGGTTCAGGGTGAGCGCTCCGATGAATCCAGGCTGATATAATCAACGGCAAATTCTGGCTGCATACCGGTTTTTCAGGTTCTCTACATTTTTCAGCTTCCACCATGAAGATTTCATCGTCTCCCGCTGCTCGCATCGTCGGAGCTTTTGTCTGGCAAGTTTGGTCTGGGCTCATTGGTTTTCTCAACGACCGTTTGTTGCCGGAGCGCTATCACATTCGGCCTGAAGCTTTGCCGGAGTGGATTACTCAGGTGTGGGCTGGCTATCTGCGCTATCGGGAAGCCTCTCGTCCGGGGGCGATCCAGTTTCGCGGCTTGACGGTGGATCCCAGCCGAGATCTGCGCTCAGCTCACCTCGGATCCCGTCCGCTCCGCTACCGCGGCTGCCCTGTGGAGACGGTTGCCCGCTCTGGGGATCCTTCTCCTACCGCCCAACCCATCCCTGAAAAGGCTTTTGTGCCCCCCTACTGGAGACTTCTTAATGCGCTGCGCTTGAAGTTGAGCCTGGCCGATATTGATCGCTACCCCGTCACTCCGGCCCTGCAGCGGGTTTACCGCGGTCAAGAGTTCTGACAGCGCTCTGCTCCTTAGCGGCAATGGGGTGTTGATGCCGGGGATCTCCTTGTGGGTGGGGATCCCTTTTTGGACTTTGTTCGCGACAGCGGGACGGAGTCTCCGGATTGGACTTGTAGGTTTGGGTGCGGGTGGTTTCTCCTGAGGGGAAAGCTGAGAAAGACTGCAAAAAAACTTAAGGTCACTTTCCCGCTGGGGGATAAGAGCCCCTACAGTGGATAAAGAAGAACATGGTGCTCCGCACCGCCAACGCGAATGAGCTTTGTTATGTCCAAAAGCGGCGTGCTCCTGCTGAACTTGGGGGGGCCAGAGACCCAGGCTGATGTGCAGCCCTTTCTTTACAATCTGTTCGCCGATCCTGAGCTGATCCGCCTGCCATTTCCCTTCTTGCAGCGGGCCTTTGCCTGGGCCATCTCCATGCTGCGGGCCGAGAAATCCCGTCGCAACTATGCGGCCATTGGGGGGGGATCCCCCTTGCGGCGCATTACTGCTGAGCAAGCGCGAGAACTGCAGGCCCACCTGGTGGCTGAGGGCTATGACGTGCCGGTGTATGTTGCCATGCGCTACTGGCATCCGTTGATCGAGTCGGTGGTGCAGCAGATCAAGTCGGATGGGATCACCCGCTTGGTGGTGCTGCCGCTTTACCCGCAGTATTCCATCAGCACGACGGGATCCAGCTTTAAGCTGCTGGATCGGCTCTGGGCTGAGGATCCGGAGCTGGCCCACATCGAGCGCTGCCAGATCTGCTCTTGGTACGATCAGCCCCAGTATGTGCAGGCGATGGCCAGAGGGATTCGGGAACAGTTGGATGGGTTTGCCGCTCCCGAGGGGGTGCATGTGCTGTTCAGCGCCCATGGCATTCCCGAAAGCTATGTCACCGAGGCCGGGGATCCCTACCAACAGGAAATGGAAGCCTGCGTGCGGCTGATCTGGCAGCAGGTGGGACGCCCCAATGACCACACCCTCTCCTATCAAAGCCGGGTGGGTTCGGTGCGGTGGCTCCAGCCTTACACCGAACGGGTCATCCCGGAGTTGGGATCCCGAGGTGTGAAGCAGTTGCTGGTGGTGCCGATTAGCTTTGTGTCGGAGCACATCGAGACCCTGCAGGAGATCGACATCGAGTATCGGGAGCTGGCCCATCGAGCTGGGATTGCCGATTTTCGCCGTGTGCCCGCCTTAAATACCGACCCTCTGTTCATTGCCGGCTTGGCGGCGCTGGTGCGGCCTCATCTGCTCACTCCGGGCTTGGCAGCTCCTGCCTTTGTCCCTGCTGCTGTGGGCGGCTCGCTGCTGGAGCGGTAGGGAAAAACTCCGGGCATTTTATGAACGCTGACGCGACCAGACGAGGGCGCTGCCTGCACATCCATAAGCAATCCCCCCTCAAGAGAGAAAAGAGCAGAGAGCAAAGAGAAGAGAGCAAAGAGAGCGTATCCTCACTTCTCACCTCTCACTTCTCAATCCTCACTTCTCACTCCTCTCGTTGCTCCGCACCGCTGACGCGAACAGGAAGTCTTGATTAGGAATGACCCTAGGCCCGAGGAAAGCCTTGCTGACGAAGTGGCTGCTGACCTATTTCTACCAATGGCTGCCTTTCCCCCAAGAGTGGCTGCCGCAGGAAAGCTATTGGGTAGGGGGATCCCTGCGGGATGCTTACCTGGCTTGGCTGCAGGGCCGTGCTGCTGGGGATCCCGCTCGCGACGGTGGGATGGAGTCCTCAGCGTCGGTGGATTTGGACCTGATGTGCGCTGTGGATCCCGTGGGCTGGGCAGCGGCAGTGGCACGGCGGTTGGGGGCGGGCTTTGTGGTGTTGGATCCCGAACGGCAGATTGCCCGCATTGTGTTGGCAAAGTTGACCGTGGACGTGGGGCTGCAGGTGGGATCCACCCCTGAGGCGGATCTGGAGCAGCGGGACTTCACCTGCAATGCCCTGGCCTTGGATCTGCAACGGGAGCAACTGCTGGATCCCACGGGCGGACAAGCCGATATTCGCCAGGGCCGGATGCGCATGATCCACCCCGACAACCTCAGCGCCGATCCGGTGCGGCTGTTGCGGGGTTATCGACAGGCAGCTCAACTGGGGTTTGTGCTGGATCCGGCTACGCAAGAGGCAATCCGGGAGCGGGCCCCCCTTTTGGCCAACGTGGCGGCAGAACGAGTGCGGGCAGAGGTAGTGGCCCTCTTGGAGGCAGGGATCCCCGGGCTGGCTCACCTACAGGGGGCGGTGGCGGCGGGGTTGCTGCAGGCTTGGCTGCCCCACCTGAAACCGGAAAGTCCGGGCTTCCCTCAAGCTCAGGCGGTGTGGGAGTGGGCCGAACGCTGGCGACCGCTGTATCCCCGCACGCTGGCAGAGCTGGCTCAACCTTTGGCGTCCTCACGCGAGCGGCGCGGCAAGCTGTTGACAGTGGTGCTGGCGGCTTTATTGTGGGATCCGGCAGGAACCAAGGCCTCCGTCCCACTGACACAAACGGCAGAAGGGGTGGAAGCCGAACTGGAACGGCTGCGCTTCAGCCGGGCGGAAATGCGGGCCATCCAAAAGCTGCACCATCTCCTGCCTCAGCTCCAGCTCCTCCTAACGGACTCCCCCACCCCTGCCCAACAGTGGCGGCTTTATCAACAGGCGGGATCCCTGTTCGGTGGCCTGGCGCTGTTGGCGGTGGCTACGGGCGGCGACCCTCAAAAGCTGGAGTCTTGGCTCAAACGCTACGAAGACCCCCAGGATCCCCTGGCCCATCTGGTGCCCCTGCTGGATGGCCGCGATCTGCTGCACAGCTTGGGGGCCAAACCCGGCCCCTGGGTAGGCCAGTTGCTGCAAGACCTCCAGGAGGCGCAGGCTTGGGGGCAGATTCAAACTCGTGCCGAGGCGCTCTCTTTTGCCCGCCGGTGGCGTGGCCAGCAAAAAGACTAGCCGAAGCGATAGCCGAAGCCGCGCACCGTCACCAAATACTCTGGGTTGCTGGGATCCAGCTCCAATTTTTCCCGCAGCCAGCGGATATGTACATCGACGGTCTTGCTGTCGCCCATGAAGTCGGATCCCCAGATGCGCTCCAGAAGCTGTTCCCGCGTCCAAACGCGGCGGGGATTGGACATAAACAGCTCCAACAGGCGAAACTCTTTGGGGGAAAAACTCACCTCAACGCCCCGCACCAACACGCGGCACTCCTGGGTAAACATACACAGATCCCCGTAGCGGAGCACCGTGGCATCGCTGGCTTGGGCCAGTTGTTGCCGACGCAACACCGAACGACAGCGGGCGATCAGCTCCCGCATGCCGAAGGGCTTGGTCAGATAATCGTCGGCCCCCAGTTCCAAGCCCACCACGCGGTCGGTTTCGCTACTTTTGGCCGTCAACATCAAGATGGGAATCGTGTTGCCCTCCCTGCGCAGCAGCCTGCATAGATCCAAACCGTTCAAGCTGGGCAACATCAAATCCAGGATCATCAAATCCAGCCGCTCAGCCGTATGTACCACCTCAAGGGCTTGCCGACCATCGGCGGCCTGTAAAACTTGATATCCCTGTTCTTCTAAAGCCAGGGCAACCGTTTCCCGAATGGCATCCTCGTCATCCACCACCAGCAGGGTCTCCAGATGGGAAGCAGCTTCCTTGGCTTGAGGAAGTGGACCGGTCATGGAGAGGGTTGCTTCCATACAGAACTCCGTTGCGCCTGCACGCAAGTGCTCCGCACCGCCGTCACGAACGCGGAAGCGTCACGTAGCGATAACAGCCTCACAGGGTGAGAAGGGCAAGTGCCGCCACCGTCAACAGCAGCCCCCCGATAGGATATCAAACTTCCAGGGCAGGCCAATAAAGAGAACAGGGGCGGACTGACTTGCACAGGGCCTTGAGACGGCGAATGGAACCGAAAGGATTCCAAAAACCTGCAATTCAGGATGATTGATTTAAGATCTCTAATGTGGAGCCGCCCCTACCCACGCCTCATGGTGCTCTGCACCCCTCCCGCGAACGGCAACTCACGCTTTAAGGACTCCGTCCCGCTGTCGCGATTGGCCGGAAACCGGCTATGTCTGCTTCCCCTTCTGCACTCTGGGCCACTGGCGGAGCCATTCTGCGGCTGTTGCGCTGGCACAAGCCGGCAGGGCGACTGATTTTGATGATCCCGGCGCTGTGGGGAGCTTTTTTGGCCGGACGGGGAACGCCCCCTTGGCCGTTGGTCGGGATCCTGATTCTGGGCAGTTTGGCCGCCAGCGGAGCGGGCTGTGTCATCAACGATCTTTGGGATCGGGACTTAGATCCATTGGTGGAGCGCACCCGCCATCGCCCGTTGGCCAGCCGGGAGTTGACCGTTGGCGTCGGGATCCTGATGGCGGTGGTGAGTTTGGCCTGTGCGGCAGGGCTGGCGCTGTTTCTCAACCCGGTTAGCTTTGCCCTCTGTGTGGCGGCGGTGCCGGTGATCCTGCTCTATCCGGGGGCCAAGCGGGTGTTTCCGGTGCCGCAGTTGGTGCTGGCTCTGGCGTGGGGATTTGCCGTGCTCATCAGTTGGACGGCGGTGAGCGGCCAAGATGCCAACACACCCCTGTGGGAAGAGGGGCTGGGCTGGCTGTGGCTGGCCACGGTGTTGTGGACACTGGGATTTGATACCGTCTATGCTCTTGCGGATCGGGAGGACGATGAGCGGGCCGGGATCCATTCCAGCGCCCGTTTTTTCGGGCAGCGGACGCCGACGGCGGTAGGGCTATTTTTTTTGGGCACTGCCATCGCGCTGTTGGGGGTAGGCCTCAGCCTACGGTTGCATGGAGTTTATTTTGTCAGCTTGGCCATCGTCACTGTCCTCTGGGGCCGGCAAACCTGGCAGCTCCACCAAAGGAATGCCTCTCCCACCTTGTACCTGGCCATCTTCGGCCAAAATGTGGTGCAAGGGTTTATTCTGCTGGCGGGGATGATCGGCGGGTCCCTGCTGGCCTGAGGGATCCCCTGGCCTCTCGCATGGCCAGATGCCTCTCTGAAGAACGCCTTGCCCCTCAGCCGACGCTGGGGCTGCCTCTTTGGGAAGGGATCCCGACAAATCTCCGGACTGGCAGGGATCGGCCCAGGGCCAAAGGCAAACGGTAGAATGGGTCGATAATTAAAGGAAATTAAAGAATCCTAGCCTCCGATGGCCCCACTAAGCGGCGGTGAGCCTCCCTATGACATCCTTATCCTCTCAAACGGCCCTGGAGAGCTGACCACCTGGGTGCGTCCGGTGGTGATGGAATTGCGCCAGCAACTGCCTCAGGCACGCCTCTCCCTGGTGCTGTCCCCCTGCCCTCATGCTTCCGGGCAGGAGATGAAGATAGCCCAAGCGTTCATCGATGTGGATCGGGTGCAGGATCCCGATTTTTTTCTGGCTTTTTTGCTTACCGGCCAAACCGAAGAAGCCTGGGATTGGGCCAAGCGAGGGGTGGTGCTGTTCCTGGGGGGAGATCAGTTTTTTGCCGTCTGGATTGCTCGCCGCTTGCGCTATCGGCTGGTGGTCTATGCTGAGCATCAACCCCGTTGGCGGCCTTGGGTACATGCTTTCGCCGTGCGAACCGAGGCAATCAAACGCCGCTACGATGGCGGACGGCTGCTGGGCCACCCTTGGGCCCACAAAATGCACGTTGTCGGGGATTTGATGGCGGATGGCGTAGCCAGCGCTGTCTATTTGCCGGGGGTGCCCCTTTCCGGCTGGCTTGGCAGCAGATCTCCTGCCGCTGCCTCCAAACCCACGGCAGGCTTTTCTTCCCCAACCCAAGCCTTTGGCCTGCTCCAAGATGCATCTCCCAGCTCCATCGGCGAGGGGGAGCCTGTAAGAACTGCGCCAGAGAGAGTGGGGAACCGCTTCACCGATGAAGAATTGCTACCGCGCGGCTGGCAGCGTCTGAGCGATGAGAACCGCACCCACTATCAGGTGGGGCTGCTCCCAGGCTCCAAGCCAGCCAAGCTCTCCTTGGGGGTGCCATTGGTGTTGGCTGTGGCCGATGAGCTGCGACAGATGCTGCCGAATGTCCGCTTTGTGATCCCGGTGGCCCCAGGACAAACCCCCCAGTCGTTGGCAGCCTATGCCCATCCCAAGCTCAATCCCGATATGGCTTTGATCTATGGCACCTCAGCCATTCTGGAGCAGACCAATCTGGGATCCCAGTTTGTTACCCCCTTTGGCAGCACGGTGCAATTGTGGACAAGCTTCCCTGCCTATTCTGTGCTGGCCAACTGTGATCTCTGTCTGACCACCATTGGCGCCAACACCGCCGAGCTGGCCTATTTGGGGGTGCCGATGGTTGTGGTGATCCCTACCAACAAGCTGGAGGCAATGCGCGCCTGGGATGGGATTCTTGGCCTGTTGACCCGCCTTCCAGGCTTGGGCACTTGGCTGGCCCGCGCCGTCAACAGAATTGCTCTGCGTTGGCTAGGTCACTTGGCTTGGCCGAACATCTGGGCAGGGCGAGAGGTGGTACCGGAGTTGCGGGGCCACTTGCGCCCGGTGGCCGTGGCCGCACAAATGCGAGTTCTGTTGGAAGATCCCCAGCGCCGTCAGCAAATGCAGACAGAACTGCAGCGGCTGGGGGGAAGGCCGGGAGCCGCGCAAGCCATTGGAGAACTGGTGGCTCAGCAGTTGAGTAAAGGCTAGGGCAGAAGGCAATTTGCTTGAGCTCGACCCAGTGGAGAGTTGCGCGAGGAGCTCCCTTGGCGCGATTGGAGATCTCTCCTTGCTGCCGGCAAAAAGTGCTAAAAGGGGAGTGGAGGTTCCTAAACGGAGACCATTCATGCTGACGGAGGCCGAGCAGTCGGCGGTGGAAAGCCCCAAAACGGGGGAGGGCAATTCTCTCCCTGCTGGCAAGCCGGAGCCAAAACTGGGGTTCTGGCAGCAATTTTGGGAGGATGTTGATTGTGTCTTCGATCGGGATCCGGCAGCACGCAATCGCTGGGAGGTCATCTTCACTTATCCCGGTGTGCATGCTCTGTTTTTGCACCGCATCGCCCACTGGCTGTGGAAACGGCGCTGGTTTTTCCTAGCGCGGCTGCTCAGCTTCTTGGCTCGTTCTTTCACATTGATTGAAATCCACCCGGCAGCCAAGATTGGGCGGCGCTTTTTCATTGACCACGGCTGTGGGGTGGTGATCGGTGAGACGGCAGAAATTGGCGATGATGTTACCCTCTACCACGGGGTCACCTTGGGGGGTACCTCTTGGAACAAGGGCAAACGTCATCCCACCCTGGAAAATGGGGTGATTGTCGGCACGGGGGCAAAGATTCTGGGGCCGGTTCGCATTGGGGAAAAAGCTCGTATCGGAGCCAACGCGGTCGTGATTCAGGATGTAGCTCCCGGCATGACGGTGGTTGGGATCCCAGGCCGTGCGGTCATCCCGCCCCATCAGCGCCGCATCCCCGCCCATGGCATTGACCTGGATCACCATCTCATGCCTGACCCAGTGGGACGGGCTATCGAACAGTTGCTGCACCGTATCCAAGATCTGGAAGCCCAGGTGGCCCGCCTTAACCGGGAGCGGGAACAGGTCCGGCAGGATCAGGTGCGAGGCGAAGCAGAATATTCCTGATCCGTCCTGCTGATGCGAACGATCTGAAGATTTGTCTGAACCAGGTGGCTGGACAAGAGGGTCCAGCTTTCGGGGTATGCTGTGAGAGCGCTGGGCTGGGTATCCCGGCCAGCTTTTTCCTCTGGGCCCTTCTCTACTGGATAACGCCTCCAATGCCCCTTGCTACTGCGCAACGCTGTCGCGAACAGGATTCTGTACCGTTGGCTTTGTTGAGTGTATCCGACAAAACCGGACTGATCCCGCTGGCCCAGTCCCTCGTGCAAGAGCATGGCTTTCAACTGCTCAGCAGTGGGGGAACCGCCAAGGCGCTCTCAGAAGCTGGGATCCCGGTCACCCCTGTCTCTGCCTATACCGGCGCACCGGAGATCCTGGGAGGAAGGGTGAAAACGCTGCACCCCCGCATTCACGCCGGCATTTTGGCCCGCCTGGAATGCAGCGAAGACCGGGCAGACCTAGAGGCGCTGGGGATCCCTCCCATTTCCCTGGTGGTGGTCAATTTCTACCCCTTTGAGCAGACGGTGGCACAGGCGGGGGTATCTCTGGCGGCAGCTTTTGAGCAAATTGATATCGGCGGGCCCACTTTGGCGCGGGCGGCAGCCAAAAATTATCCCCACGTCACGGTGCTGACGGATCCCAGCCAGTACCCCCAGTATTTGCAACTGCTCTCCGGGGCCTATGGGGAAACAGAGCGGCTGGCGTTTCGCTTCCAGTGTGCTCGTCGGGCCTTTGAGCAGGTGCTGGCCTACGACCGCGCCATCGTCACCTACCTGGCTCGCCTGGAGCTAGCAGGTCCCTCCCAGTCCTCCGCAGCTGCCGCTGAAGACAGGTTTCAACTGCAAGGGATCCTGTGGCAACGCCTGCGCTACGGGGAAAATCCCCATCAAGCTGCCACTTGGTATGTGACGGATCCGGCTGCCCCCGGCTGGCACCGGGCTAAGCAGTTGCAGGGGAAGGAGCTGAGCTACAACAACCTGCTGGATCTGGAGGCGGCCCGTGCCCTGGCGGCAGAGTTAACCTTGTTACTCCGCAATGCTGATGCGACGTGGCCCACTGACGGGAAGGGCTCTGTGTCTTCTGGCTCTGCTCGGAGGGAGTTCTTGCAACCTGAACAAGCGGTGGCGGTGGTGGTTAAGCACAACAACCCCTGCGGGGTGGCCATTCGCCCATCGCCGGCTGCCGCCCTCGAGGCTGCCCTGGCTGCTGATCCAGTTTCGGCCTTTGGGGGCATCGTCGCCCTCAACCAACCCTTGGACGCAGAGACCGCCCGACGGCTGGTGGAGCCTTTTTTGGAGTGTGTGGTGGCTCCCGATTGCACTCCAGAAGCGGCTGAGCTACTGTCAGTCAAAAAGAACTTGCGGGTCTTGATCTTGCCGGACTTGTGTGTGGGGCCTGCCCAAACAATCCGCACCCTGGCCGGGGGCTTTCTGGTGCAAGACGCCGATTCACCTGTTGCTCTGCAACGCTGTCGCGACCAGGAACCGACGCAAACCGACAGCCCCCCTTCTTGGCAAGTGGTCACCCAGCGCCAGCCCACACCGGAGGAGTGGGCGGATCTGGAATTTGCCTGGATAGTCTGCAAACATGTGAAATCCAACGCCATTGTCGTCGCCAAGCAGAGGCAGACGCTCGGCGTCGGAGCCGGGCAGATGAATCGGGTGGGGGCAGTGGAGATCGCCCTCAAGCAGGCGGGATCCCAGGCGGCAGGGGCTGTTTTGGCCAGCGATGGCTTTTTCCCCTTTGCCGACAGTGTGGAGATGGCTGCCCAAGCAGGGATCCGCGCCATCATCCAGCCGGGGGGGAGCATCCGCGATGCCGATTCCATTGCTGCTGCCAACGCTGCCGGTATTGCCATGGTTTGCACCGGCATACGTCACTTTCTGCACTGAGCCCGCCTTTCTGCTCAAGAGAGAAATCTTCCCAAGAGAGACAAAGAGTAGGGAGTATCCTCAACTTTAGGGCAACCCCCAGGCTCTGGCCCGCTCTGCCAGCCAGCCCTCAGCCCGCAAATTCTCCAGTTCTCGGCGCACCCGCAGCCGCAATTCGGCGTGCTGCAGCCCCTTGGGCATGGCAATGCCCAGCCCCACCGTTGCCAAGGGGGATCCCAGAAATTGAAACTGTTGCTCCGCAGCGCTTTCGCGACGGGGATGCTCTGCTAGCCACCCTGCCAGCACCGAGCGATCTGCTGCCCACCCCTGCACCGCCCCTTTCAGGAGCAGTTCCGCCCCTTCTCGGTAGGAATCGACAGGCACCAACTCCACCCCTGGCAGGTATCGATTCAGCAGGGGAATGGCGCTGGAACCGCGCAAGACTGCAACGCGACCGCCCCGCAAGTCCGACCAGCTTTCCCAGTTGTGGGAACGAGCCACAACCAAGCTGGGGCCATCCTGATAGTAAGCAGAAGTGAACTCCACCTGGCGCGCCCGATCCGGGGTAATGCCGATCTGAGCAATGGCCAAATCCACCTGGCCGTCAGCCAGCACCTGCAGCCGCTCTACATTCGAGACCGGCACCAACTCCACAGCCTCTGCCGACCCCAATAACCGGGATCCCAGCTCTCGAGCCAGGTCGATCTCAAACCCCTGCAGCTCCCCTTGGGGAGTGCGAAACCCCAGCGGCCTCAGGTTGTCTTTTACGGCAACGCGCAGCCGCCCAGAATCCACAATCTCCGACCAAGGGCGGGCTTCCGCAGGGATCCCCGCCCCTAGGCAACCCAAAACCAGGCTGAATGCCAATAAAGGCTTCAGGAGCAAGAAGAGAGAAGAGGGAGGCCACACAGCACCCACTGGGGACTCCGTCCCGTTAACACGACACGATTGGAACCGCACCGCTGTTGCGAACGCCGATGCAAGCAGAAAACCCACTGGGGCAGGCAGGGATCCCATTGGCTCAGGCAGTGCGGGACTGCCGGGCTGCAGCAACCACTTGAGCGAAGGCTTCCGGATCCAGCATGGCCAAGCGAGCCAACATTTTGCGGTTGAGCTGAATGTCAGCTTTTTTTAGGCCATCGATGAACTCGTGGTAACGCAGCCCCTGGGCGCGGGTAGCCGCGTTGATGCGGGCAATCCATAGGCGGCGGAAATCCCGCTTCTTGCGGCGGCGATCCCGGTAGGCGCTGCGCAGAGCCTTCATCACCTGCTGGTTGGCGGTGCGGAACAGCTTTGAGCCAGCTCCCCGAAAGCCTTTGGCCAGCTTGAGGATCTTTTTGCGGCGCTTGCGGGCGACATTACCCCGTTTGACTCTCATGGCGGTAACTCAATACGAACTTAGACAAACTCAAACTGAAGGGTATCAAGGACTCCATCCCGCTAGGGCGAACAAAATCGCTGCCGTAAATGCCAGCCCCTGAAATCTTCTTGCCGGCGCGAGCAGGATCCCGGCTAGTGGGTGTTGGGCAACATCAGGCGCACATTGACGACATCCCGTTTGTCCACCAGGGCCACACCGGCCAATTTGCGTTTGCGCTTGGTGGTTTTGTGCTCCAGCAAGTGGTTGTGCCCGGCTCTGCGACGCATAAACTTGCCGCTGCCGGTCAGGCGGAAGCGCTTGGCTGCTGCCTTGCGGGTTTTGATTTTGGGCATGATGGTAACCCCAGAATACGCGGGGCCAGAGCTAAAGGTCACAGCCTTCTAGCATAAGCCATAGAAGAACAAGAGGGCAAATGCCGAGGACTCCGTTCCGCCGAGGCAAATGACAGCAGTCGAGAAACTCTCAAGAGACCGAGTTTTGCGGCTCCAGCAGCAGCACTTGCCAGCGCAGCAGGCGTTGCAGTTGCTCGAAGCTCAGGGGGCACTCTAGGCCAGCCTGGATCTCTTGGACGGTGCGGATCCCGTCCACCTGTTGGAGAAAGGCGAAGGCTTCTTCGCTCAGGGAGATGGCTTCGTAGGCGTAGTTGAAAATGCTCCGCCCCGGCCACAAGCCCAGGCAGGGGCTAAGGTGGGCGATGGCCGATGCTACACTTTCTGGGCTTGTCCATTCCCAGCGGCGGATGGGGGGCTTACCGAGAAACAGCTCGTAGTGGGCCACCACCGGATCCAGCAGCTCGATCAAGCGATAGCGTTCCGGCTCTGGCAGTTGAGCAGCTTGCGCCAACAGCGCTTCATCCTGGCCCAACACCCGCTCCAGCCGCCAAAACTCTGGGTTGGAAAAGCGTAAAAACTGCAGTCCAGAAGCCCGGATTAATTCAAACAGAGTCTCGATGGTGTAATTCACTTCCTGGGGGTGCAGGTACATATCGGCGAAGCATTCATCGTCCACGTTCTCAATGGCCCAGCGGGCACGTTCTTGCTGCTGGATGCGGTTGGTTTCCGGCAAGATCTCGAAAAGGCGACGGCCCACCTGGAGACCCCTCTGCAATTGCTCCGCCGAGGCGAGGGTTTGGTGTTCAGAACCTGTTACCAGCAGGCGGATGGCCTTTTGCATGAGGCGGATTTCGTGGCGGCCCAGCTCGCCGTATACAAACAGGTGCAGGATCCCGCCGGGAGCCAATTTGCCGGCCAAAGCCTGCAGCCCCGCCACGGGATCGGGCAGGTGGTGGAGCATGCCCACGCAGTTGATGAAGTCAAACTGCCCCGGCAGTTGGTCGATGTCGTAAACGTTGAGCTGGCGAAACTGCACCGGCGGTGCCTGGGAAGCTCGACAACGGGCCTCGGCAATCTCCAGGGCGCGGCTACTTAGATCAAAGGCCCAAATTTCTGCGTTGGGGTTTTGGTGGGCGATGTATTCCGTTCCCACTCCCGATCCACAGCCGGCATCCAGAATGCGCACCTTGCGCCGACCCGGATGGGATCCCGTACAAAAGGCATGGGCCTGGGGCCAGCTCCAGCGCCAATTCCACCCTGGCGGGGGAACAGTGCCGACGGGCTGCGGGGGGAAGGGGTAGAGCTCGTAGAGCTGCCGCACTTGGTTGAGGACTTGTTCGGCGCTGGGGGAGTTGGGCTGCATGGGCTATCCGTCGGGTTCGGGCCAGTCGCTAGCAAGACTATAGTGACCAAGAAAACTGGGTTTCAAGCCCTGCTCTAAGGCCTACGGCCCGCTGACGCGACTAGGGCGGCTTTTATCTCGTTAGACCTTTGCTAAGATGCACTCATGCGCGTCCTCGAAGCCAAGCTCCTCAACGGCACAGCAGCACAGTACCAAGCCCTGGACGAGGCCATCCGGACTGCTCAGTTTGTCCGCAACAAATGCCTGCGACACTGGATGGATAACCAGGGGGTGAACAGGGCCACGTTGTACTCCCTCTGCAAAGACTTGGCCAGAGAGTTCCCCTTCGCTCAGAAGCTCAACTCCTCTGCCCGACAAGCCAGCGCGGAGCGAGCCTGGTCTGCCATCTCTAACTTCTACCGCCGCTGTAAGAACCAGGAAGCCCGGAAGGGTTACCCCAAGTTCCAGAAACACTGTCGCTCCGTGGAGTACAAAGTCTCCGGCTGGAAGCTCTCACAGGATGGGATGTCCCTCACCTTCACAGACGGCTGCAATGCGGGTACTTTTGCCCTCTACTGCAACGGTGAGGCACGGCGGGACATTCTCACCCTGAAAATCAACCGGGTGCGGGTCATACGCAGGGCTGATGGCTACTACGCCCAGTTTTGCCTGGACGTGGAGCGCCGAGAGGAGGTGGAGTCCACCGGCCAGGCGGTGGGGCTGGATGTGGGCTTGATGCACTTCTACGCCGATAGCGATGGGAACAAGGTAGAGTGCCCCAAATTCTTGCGTCGTGCCGAAAGGAGGTTGAAGCGACAGCAAAGGAGACTGAGCAGAAAGTTTCGGAGAGGGGCCAAACCCCAATCCAAGAACTACCACAAGCAGCGGAAGCGGCTGGGCAAGGTGCATCTCAAAGTCCAACGCCAGCGTAGAGACTGGGCTGTGAAGCTGGCCCGGTGCGTGGTGGCATCTAACGATGTCGTGGTTTATGAGGACTTGCAGGTGCGGAACTTGGTGAGGAATCACCACTTGGCCAAGTCAATTCACGATGCCAGTTGGAGTTTGTTCACCGGGTGGCTGGACTACTACGGGAAGGTGTTTGGCAAGGTGGTGGTGGCAGTGCCACCGGAGTACACCTCGCAGGACTGTTCTCATTGTGGCCATCGGGTGAAGAAGACGCTCTCTACTCGCACTCACCAATGTCCGCGGTGTGGGGTGGTGATTGACCGGGATGTCAACGCGGCTATCAACATCCTGCGCCGAGGGCTGGAGCTGTTGGGTGAGGAGTGGAACAACGGTACCCAAGGGCATTGGGGAACCGCCTCGGAAGAGGGAACGCCTGGGGAGATGAGCACCGCTGTCGTGGAGGGGCAACCCAACATGGTAAGTGCTGTCGCAGAACCAGGAACCAGAATCCTCTGCCTCTAGGCAGGGGAGTATGTCAAAATATCCCTCCTAAAGCTCCTGCTGGGCCCACTGTCATGAAAGTGCTCCGCACCGCTAGCGCGAACGCTTCTGCTCATCCTCTACAGACCGGCCTCACCTTCGACTGGATCAGGCTGACGGCTGAGCTCAAAAAGATTCTGGATCCCCAGCGGGTGATCAGCAAGCCGGAGGAGCTGCTGGTTTACGAATGCGATGGGCTGGTCAGCTACCGGCAAAGGCCGGCGCTGGTGGTGTTGCCTCGCACAACAGAAGAGGTGGCGCAGGTGGTGAAGCTGTGCAGCCGCTACGGGGTGCCTTTTGTGGCGCGGGGATCCGGTACGGGCCTCTCAGGGGGAGCCCTGCCGGTGGAAAATAGCGTCGTCATCGCCACGACCCTGATGAAGCAGATCCTGGAAATCGACCTGGACAACCGCTGCATGGTGGTGCAGCCGGGCGTTATTAACACTTGGATTACCCAGGCCGTGGCCGCCCAAGGCTACTTTTATGCGCCGGATCCCTCTAGCCAGTCGGTTTGCTCCATCGGAGGTAATGTGGCGGAGAACTCCGGCGGTGTCCACTGCCTCAAGTACGGCGTAACAGCCAACCACATTCTCGGCCTGACGGTGGTGCTGCCGGATGGGGAGGTGGTGTGCTGGGGAGGCAAGATCCCGGAGATGCCCGGCTACGACTGGGTGGGGCTGTTTGTGGGATCCGAGGGCACCCTGGGCATTGCCACCGAGATTACCCTGCGCTTGGTCAAGGCCCCGGCTCAGGTTCAGGTTTTGCTGGCGGATTTTGACAGCGTAGAAGCGGCGGGAGCCACCGTCTCCGACATCATCGCTGCCGGGATCATCCCCGCCGGCCTGGAGATCATGGATAACTTCAGCATCAATGCCGTGGAAGATGTGGTTCAGTTGGGCTACTACCCGCGGGATGCGGCGGCCATTTTGTTGGTGGAGGTGGATGGGCTGGAACTGGAGGTGGAAGAAGCCAGCCAACAGGTGAGGGCGCTGTGCTTCAAAAATGGGGCGCGACAGGTGCAAGTCGCATCCGACCCAGAAGAGCGGGCGCGGGTGTGGAAAGGGCGTAAGGCAGCGTTTGCGGCCATGGGCAAGCTCAGCCCCAACTACTATGTCCAGGATGGGGTGATCCCCCGCAGCCGACTAGCCTTTGTCTTGAAGGAAATCGAGCGCCTCAGCCGCGAGTACGGCTATCCGGTGGCCAATGTGTTTCACGCCGGCGATGGCAATCTGCATCCCCTGATCCTCTACGACGAGTCAGTGCCGGGATCCCTGGAACAGGTGGAGAAACTGGGGGGCGAAATCCTCAAGCTCTGCGTGCGCCTGGGGGGCAGCATCTCCGGCGAACATGGCATCGGGGCAGACAAACGCTGCTACATGCCGGAAATGTTTACGCCTGCGGATTTGGAGAGCATGCAATGGGTGCGGCAGGTGCTTGATCCCCAGCACATCGCCAACCCCGGCAAGATCTTCCCTACCCCCCGCACTTGTGGTGAGTCAGCTCACGCCCACAGCCGACCGGAATGGCAAGAGATCCCAGTCTTTTGATTTTGAACGTGATATGCAGTCGTTTCAGGCTAGAGTGAGACGCCTGGGCTACTGCTCGCGCCAGCGGGACGGAGTCCTATCGCGCCAGCGGGACGGAGCGAGACAGAACTTTTCTACTCCTGCTGCTCGCAGCCTCGTCGCGACAGCGTTAGCGTTGCCCTACCGTAGGCACAGCAACAACTCCGGCAGAGGCAGGACAGAGTAGGATGCTACCTTGGCAAAGATTCTTTGGAGAGCAAGGATGAGGCAGCAGAGAGGAATGGCTCAGCACAAGAGGTGGGCGGTGGGCCTGCTGGCAATCTGGGTTTGGCTGAGCTGGGGGGTGGGGGCCTGGTCTGCTCCCCTTTGTCGGGATCCCCTCTTGCTGCGGCAGATCTTGGCAGCTCTGGGCCGCCCGGAGGTGAAGGTAGAGGAGGTGGCCCTTTTTGATTCGGATCAGTGCCTTGTCCAACTGGTGCTGGATCGTCAGGGGTTGAGCGGATCCCTGCCGCCCGAAATAGGCCAATTTCGCCGGTTGCGAGCCTTGTCCCTCAGCCACAACCAACTTTCCGGCCCCATTCCACCCGAGCTGGGGCAACTCGGCCAGTTGGAAAACCTGTTTCTCGATTACAACGAATTCTCCGGCTCCATTCCAGCCGAGCTGGGGCAGTTGCGAAACCTGCGCGGCCTGTTTTTGGATCACAACCAGCTCTCTGGGCCTATTCCCCCCCAACTGGGGCAACTGCACCATCTGGAAAACCTCATCCTGCAAAACAACCGCCTCAGCAGCACCCTTCCCGGCCAACTGGGCCAGATGAGCTCTCTCAAGGGCCTGTTTTTGGATCGCAATCAGCTCTCTGGGCCTATCCCCCCTCAACTGGGGCAACTGCACCATCTGGAAAACCTCTACTTGTCGGACAATCGCCTCAGCGGATCCCTGCCCCCCGAACTGGCCCAACTGAGTCAGTTGCGGGATCTGCGCTTGGCACGTAACCAGTTCACGGGAGAATTGCCGACCTTTTTGGCAGAACTGCCCCGACTGGAGCGGCTGCACATCGAGGGAAACCCCGGCCTCTGCTTGCCGGCTGCCCTATCCGAGTGGTTTGCCGGCCTAAACCCAGCGGATCCCCTGCCGGCTCCCATCTGCTCATGGACTCCGTCCCGCTAACGCGACCGGTAGCCTACTGGGACTCCGTCCCGCTATCGCGAAAGGACTCTGTCCCACTATTGTGCTCTGCACCGCTGTCACGAACGCAACAGCGTCGCGTAGCAATAACGGCGCAAGTGTGGGATCCCAGCTTGTCCCGGGTGGAGGAGGAGAGCCGTAGCGACGACCAGGCCACTCCTGCTCGGTGGGCCACCACCACTCCAACCGCCTCCAGATAGGAGGTTACCGACACATGAGGGATCCCCAACTGGCGGGGGTGCACCTGCATCACGGTGGTGTTTTCCTCGACGGCAATGAAAAGCGGAGGACGGGCAAGGACTCCGTCCGTTCGCGTCAGCGGCGGAGCATTGTGGTGGGGTTGCGACAGCATTGCGGAGCCATAACGGCTGGCCAGGTGCAGCAAGCCAGGCCCCCCAAAGGCAGTGGCCGGGGCGATGACGCTGTCCACCTGCTCTGCTGTCAGGTCACCCGGTTGGACGGGATCCCCGCTCTTGACAAATTGGGGAGCATAGCTGAGGCCCACCAAAACCGAAGGCAGGAAGGTAAACCCCACCTCTTCTGCGGCAGCGCGGGGGTGAACCGGCTTGGGGAAAGTCTCAGGGTAGAAAGCGGGGGCGTGGGCACAAGGGATCCGCAACTCCCGCACCACCAGGTGGCTGATCAGGGCTTCGACGCCGGCCAAGGGATCCACCCCCATTCCTTGCTCGTATTGGCTGAAGTCCAAGTCATCCGGAAAGCGGGCCACCACAGCAATGGCTTCTGCCCCCAGGCGAACCAGCTCCTGGGCAGTCTCCAAGAGAGCATCGGGCCGGGCTAGGGATCCCTGGCTGGCCCCGGAGGGGGAGAAGCTGACGGAAACGCCCAAGGGTTGGCGGGTCAAGCGCCAGGGGCCGATGTTGAGCCCCAAGGTGGCCTGAGCGGCTTGCATCACCTGCAGGTGGCGTTGTTGCAGATCAGGGGGGATCCCGGCATCCAGCACCACCCCAACACAGTTTTGGCGCACTGGCCGCAAATTCCACACTCCCGCACAGAACTGATCCAGGCCGTACCCTTCCACATACAACACATTCCCCATCGGCCAAAACAAACTGGCTCCGTTTAACACGTTGGGATGGGTGATGACCCGCTCTGCGGCTGCTGCCAGAGTGCGGGCAATGGGCAAGGCATCCCCGGCAAAGCCGCCAATGCGGGCACCAATGCCGGTGGGGATGAGCAGGAGGCTGGTGTAGGGGTGGCTCATAGTGCTCCGCACCACTGTCGTGAAAGTGCTCCGCACCACCATCGTGTTCGCGAAAGCGTCGCGTAGCGATAAAGTGCCCTGCACCGCTAACGCCGGACAGACAGGATCTGCTGGGCTAGGGCCTCGGCCCGCCGCACACAATCTCCCAAGGCCACGCCATCCAGGTAGTTGGCGCACACCCACACCCCTGGGGTTTGGTCGGCCAGGCTGGCCTGCAATTGGGCAATCCGCTGCCGATGGCCAAGCGTGTATTGCGGGATAGCTTGGGGCCACAGGCGCTCTCCCAGGCGGATGGGCTCGACAGGGCGGGTGAGCAGGATCTGGCTGAGTTCTGCATGCACAATTTGGGCCCGCTCGTCAGGGGAGAGCGCCGTAATGGGCGGGATCCCTTTCTGGCGGGCAAAAGCCGCATCGGTAGCTCCCCCGATGAAGCTGATCAGGCAGTGATAGCCCTGAGGAGCCCGCTCTGGGAAGAGGGAGGAGGCCCAGATGGTGCCCAGGGTGCGCAGGCCCTGAGAGCGAGGGATCAGATGGCCAAACCCTCGCAGCGGTTGGGGGAGGGCTTCTTCTGGATAGGCCAAAGCCACCACCGCCACAGGCGGGTAGGGAATTTCGGCCAGCAGCCGACTGGCTTGGGGGTTGAGATCCTGCAGGAGGGTGGCAGCGGCGTAGGCAGGGAGGGTGAGCACCACCTGTTGAGCCGCCACCCAGTGGATTTCTTCTGGGGCGTTGTGCTCCGCGCTGCTGTGGTGTATGGCAAAGCCCACCCGGTAGCCGGTTTCATCCCGCTTGAGATGCACAGCCCGCCAGCCCAGCCGCAGCGCACTGCCCAGTTTCTGGGCAATCGCCTCAGGTAGCTGCTGCAACCCCTGCCGCAGGTTACCCAGTTGGCCCCGCTTGGGAGGAGGCTGGATAGGGGAGTTGCCGCTGTCCTGGTGACGGGTTCGCGGGAGCGTCGCGTAGCGATAACGGCTGCGCAAAGCCTGCACAGCACCGGCAAAGAGGCTGCCGTAGCGTTCTTCCAAGCCGGCAATGCGGGGGAAGGCTGCCAAGGCGCTGAGCTGATCCGGATCCCCGGCATACACCCCTGAGGTGAAAGGTTCGACCAGCCGCTCTACCACCTCGGATCCCAGTTGCCGCCGGAAGAATTGCCGCACCGTTTCCTCTTTGCCCGGCGGTGGCGCGACAAACCCCAACAACCCACGTAAGGCCCGCAACTTGCCGCCCACGCTCAACAGCCGCGAGCCAATTGCCGCAGAAGGGCTCAGGGGCACCGGCAGCAGCTCTTTTTCCCAGTAGATGTAGCGGGGCAACTGGGCATCGGCCAGCACCAGGTGCTCCGCCAAGCCCACCTCGGCAATGAGGTTAAGCAGGGCGGGGACGGGGGTAAAGCTGTTGGGGCCCTCTTCCCAGCGATAGCTGTCTTTGGATTGGGTGGAGATACAGCCCCCCACGCGGGAGCTGGCCTCGGCCAGGAGCACCGGCTGGGTGGAGTCATCCCTGGAGGATAGGCCCTGTTGCAGTCGCAAGGCTAACGTTAGGCCGCTGATGCCCGCCCCGACCACCACCACCTCGGCCTGCGAGGGCTGCGTCCCGCTAAAGTGCTCAACAGAAGAGTTCATCTTTTGGGTTCCAACGGGGTTTTCAATCCTCAAGAGTCAAACAATTATGCTCTGAGCCGCTCCCCGTCCCACCAGCGCGTTCGCGTCAGCGGTGCGGAGCATTTTGGATCTATAGCAGCTAGCGCAGCACCCGAAATAGGCTGGGGATCCCGGCCACCTGGGGCAGTTGTTGGATCTCGGCCAGCGCCTGTCGGCAATCGGCCTCGCGGACGGTGTGGGTGAGGATGACGATCTCCGCCTGCTCTTGGTGACATTCCTTTTGGGTAATGCTCTCCAGGCTAACCCGGTGGCGGCCAAAGCAGGTGCCAATCGCCCCCATCACCCCCGGCTGATCCTGGGCCAATACCCGCACGTAAAACTCCGACTCCAATTCCGAGAGAGGGATCAAAGAGGCGGCAGCAGGAAAGCAGGGGAATCCCCACAGCGGATTGGGGGTATGAGCCCCCGTTTGCCGGTGGGCAATCAGGGTCAGCAGATCGCCGACAACGGCGCTGGCAGTCGGCCCCCGCCCCGCCCCCGGCCCCGACAGCACCACCTGACCCAAGGGATCCCCCTGCACCAGGACGGCATTGTCCACGCCGTTGATGTTGGCCAAGGGGTGGGTAGAGGGCAGAAGGGTGGGGTGAACTCGGATGTCCAAGGCCATCGTGTTGCTCCGCAACGCTGTCGCGACCGCCCCTTCCCCGTCATCCAAGGGCTCCGCCCCGCTAGCGCGAACAGGATGGGCCCTTGCTGCTCCGCAATGCTGACGCAACTGGGCGATGGCCAAGAGCTTGAAGGTGTAGCCCCACTCGCGAGCATAGCGAATGTCGGTAGGGCTGATGCCGCGGATCCCTTCGCAGGGGATGGCTGCCCGCTCCACAGACACCCCGAAAGCAAGGCTGGCCAAAATGGCGATCTTGTCGGCGGCATCCCACCCTTCCACATCGGCACTGGGATCCGCTTCGGCGTAGCCGCGGGCTTGGGCCAGAGCAAGGGCTTCCTCAAACGAGCTGGCCGCCTGGGTCATCTGGCTGAGGATGAAGTTGGTGGTGCCGTTCACAATGCCCCAGACCGCCTGGATGTGGCTGGCCTGCAGGGACTGTTGCAAGGGCTGCAGAATCGGGATCCCGCCCCCGACTGCCGCTTCCAAGAGCACCGAGACTTTGGCTTGGGCTGCCGCCTGAAAGATCTCCTCCCCGTGGCGGGCGATCACCGCTTTGTTGGCTGTGATCACCGGTTTGCCGTGGTCAAGGGCTTTTAAGATCAAGGTGCGGGCCGGCTCCAAGCCCCCCATCAGCTCGATGACCACGTCGATTTCCGGATCCGACACGATTTGCTCCAGATTGGTGGTCAGGCGCTCAGGCGGGATCCGCACTTGCCGTGGCTTGTCCAAAGAGCGCACCCCCACCGCCGCAATCTCAACCGACTGCAAGAGAGGATGCCGGGGTTGCTGCAGAATTTGCACAACACCCGTGCCAACCGTGCCCAGCCCCAATAGCCCAACTCGTTCGCGGTAGCGGCGCATAGCGCTTTAGACCACAACTCTTCCTTTTGCCTGCTGTTCCCGTTAGCGGGACGGAGTCCTTTGCCCTGTGAGGGCTCCGCCTCGCCAATGCAAACAGGAAGCGGACGGGATCCCCTCACCATTATCACGCTTGGATCCACGCTCTGCTAACGCGACCATGATCCGCATGCAGAGCACTTTGTTCGCGCTAGCGGGACGGCGTCCTTAGTTGGGATCTATCACCTGTCGGCCAGGGGATCCCGCAGGGCACGGACAAAGTGATAAGGGGGCAAAGGGGCGCTCCAATCCAGTTGCCAATGGGGGTGCTGAGCCAGCCAGGTTTGGGTGAGCTGAAGGGCGGCTTCCCACTCGGCAGGAGTGAGCAAAAAGTAGAGCCGCAAGGCCTCTCCCGGTTGGGGATCCACCCTTTGCACAGGCCAGGTGGAAGGCCAAAGCTGCTGTAGGGCTTGCTGCTCCTGCTCTTGCTGCTCTTGGGCTTGTCGTTGCTGGAGATAAGCTTGCTTGCGGGCCAAAAGATAGGCTGTTCCGCTCAGGGAGGACTGTGGCTCCGGTTGGGGCTGAGGTCGAACCCTTCCTTTGAGACAATACTCGGCCCGCCCCCCAATGGCTGCCAGGGCTTGTTCGTATTCCGCTTGCCGGGACAGCAGGTGGGATCCCAGCTTTTCTGCTGAGAGGAAGCAGGTGCCGAAGCGCAGGGGCAGCACCGGCATCTGGGCGAACAGTCGGCAGATCACCTGGTCGTGGCGCAGGGCAGAGCGCACCAACACCTCATCCGAGACTTGCAGCGACTCTGGATCCTGCATCGGCTCCACAGCAGCGGCAATTCGGCTGCCTGTCGGGGAGAACACCTGCACCGACCGATGGATCCCCTCGGTTTGCCGGATGAAGGGCAAAAGCTCTGGCGCTGGCTGCAGGAAGAAGGCGTACGTGTAAAGGGGGCTAAAGGATTCCGTCCCGCTACCGCGAACGGCACTCTGCTCATTCCCGTCAGCAGTACGGAGCACTTGGGGTTCTGGCTGAGCTGGGAAAGTCATGGCCTCAGATTTGAGACAGATAGGCTCGCCTTCCCAGTCTACGCAACCTAGGATTGGGATCTAAGGACTCCGTCCCGCTACCGCGAACAGAAACCCATGGAGTTCTACGGCCAGCCTGGAGATGCGATAGACTAACCTCGCATTGGTTCTACACAGGGCTGTGGTGTCGGGGGCCGGAACAGCGCCCGTGTTCAGGCGGGCTCCCCGCCTCAATGCCCCTAACAGGTGAGGCCATGAACAGCCGCCCAGATTTCAAATCCTTTGAAAAAGAAGAAACCGAACGGCTGCGAGATCTACTCCCCGCTTCCTTCCGACCCTTGATCAGCGTCGTTCCCCACTTCGGGGGTGAAGCCCTGCTCATCTCCCGCCGCAAAGCCCCTTGGCAGCCCCAGGGCACCATCGCCATCGATTTTCGCCGTTGGCAAGGGATCCCTCAGCCACAGCGGGATCTGTTGTTTCTGCGGGAGGTGGGCTGGCTGGACAATCGCAACTGGCTGCAGCCGGGGTTTTACCAGTCGCTGGCCTTGTTCGGGGGCATCACCACCGTGGCGGAGCTCTCTTTGCAGCACCCCTTTTCCGCTCTGTTGGCAGGTGGCATTACGGCTCTCTCCGTCCGGCAGATCTGGCAAAACCTGAACCGGGAGAGCGCCCATTTCGACGCCGATGAATTTGCCCTGCGCCGTGCTCAGTTTCGCGGCTACACCCGACAGGAGGCCGCTCAACACCTGGCAGATGCCATAGAACAGGTTCTGAAGCTGGATCCCACCGATATCCTGACGGCGCTACGGCTGCAACGGCTGAGAACCATTGCCCGCAACCTGGCTTCTACCCCCCCCAGCGGAAACGCCTGAGGCCAGTTGCACTTGGGTGATGGCCACCCGACCGGAGAAGCAGATGTCGGTATCGGTTTGGGGATCCCGAGCGCGCTCCGCATAGCGGCCCTGATAGCGAAACCACAGCGACTCTGCCCCATTTCCCTCGGCTTCCACCGCATAATCGAGCGGCAGGGGTTGGGTGCAGAGGGGACAATAGACCCGCTCCGGCAGAGGGGATCCGGCGGGCAAGTGAGGCAGGTTCACATTCCAAAACGCCCCCCTGGGCAGGGGTTGTTCCATCAGCTCCGCCAAGATTTCCCGCGTCCACCGCTGGGCTTGCTCCCAGTCGATGGGTTGGCCCCCTGCTCGGTATTGGGAAATGGCAATTCCCGGGATCCCCCGCATCGCCGCTTCCCGTACCGCTGCCACCGTTCCCGACAGGTACACATCCGATCCGAGGTTTCCCCCTTCGTTGATACCGGAAAGCACCCAATCCACCGCTGGGGCCAGCTTGAATAGGGCCACCCGCACACAGTCGGCAGGGGATCCCTCGACGGCAAAGGTGCGCTCGCCGCGGGCCAAGGCCCGAAAAGGTCGCCCCGTTGTCACCTGGTGGCTGCAGCCGGAAATCGGTTGGTGGGGGGCCACAATCCAACAGTGTTCTTCCGGGATGAGGGCGCTGAGGGCCAACTTGAGGTTGGCCAGCCCGGCAGCCTCGATGCCGTCATCGTTGGTCAGCAATACCTTCATTCCTACTTTTCCCTTCTGCCGGCAACTTCTTGGGTGAGTCCCAGTGGCAAATCTGGAGATCTTGGGTGCAAAAGCGATGGGGATCCCGTTCTTCTTCTACCCTATCCATAGGGGGTAGCGTCTCCCATGCCGCGTCCCTCGACCCACGGTATGAACTGACACTGGAGGATTGCGATGACCACACGGGTAGCCATCAACGGATTTGGTCGCATTGGGCGGGCCTTCTTGCGGGTGCTGCTGTCTCAGCCAGCTCGGGAGCTGGAGGTGGTAGCAGTCAATGACCTGACCGAACCCGACAACTTGGCCTATCTGCTCCAGTTCGACTCGGCCTATGGGCGCCTTCCCCAAACCGTGAGCGCGGTGGACGGGCATCTGCAAATCGGCAACCACCTGAAAGTCCGGGTTTTGGCAGAGCGGGATCCGGCGCAACTGCCCTGGAAAGATCTAGGGGTTGACCTGGTGGTGGAATCAACCGGCTTGTTCACCAAACGAGAGGGGGCGGCCAAACACCTGGAAGCCGGGGCCAAAAAGGTGATCATCTCTGCTCCCGCCAAAGGCCCCGACTTGACGGTGGTGATGGGGGTCAACGACGACCAATACGACCCGGAGCGGCATCACATCGTCTCCAATGCTTCCTGCACCACCAATTGCTTGGCGCCGCTGGCTAAGGTCTTGTTGGATCGCTTCGGCATCGAGACCGGCTTTCTCACCACTTGCCATGCCTATACCGCCACCCAGGCGATTGTGGATCGCCCGGATCCCAAAGATTACCGGCGGGGCCGCTCGGCAGCGGTGTCGATTGTGCCTTCCACCACTGGGGCTGCCACGGCAGTGGCCGAGGTTTTGCCCGCCCTGAGAGGAAAGATGGATGGCCTGGCGTTGCGGGTACCCACCCTGACGGGCTCGATCGTGGACTTTGTGGTGCGTACCGAGCAGCCCATCACCAGAGAAGCCGTCAACCAAGCCTTTGTCGAGGCTGCAGAAGGCCCGATGCGCGGCATCCTGGCCATTGCTCCACCGGAGATCGTCTCGGCGGATATCGTCGGGGATCCCCACTCTTCCATTGTGGATTTGGGATCCACCATGACCTTAGGGGATCGCACGGTGAAGGTGCTCTCCTGGTATGACAACGAGTACGGCTATGCGGCGCGGCTGGTGGATCTGGCGGCCAAAATCGGGGCTGCGCTGTAGGCGGCCATCCTTGTTGCGTTCAAGGCAAGGCTATTAGAACCGGATTTGCGGTGGGGCAGTTACGGTTCAGATGCGGTTGTGGCCGGGGTTGCAGGCGATGAAGGGGGGCCGAGCCACAGCAGGATCACCATTGCCGGAGCGGCTGTCATCGCCGTGATCAGATAAAACAAAGGCCAATTGACCGCAGCCGCCAAATAGCCTGACACAGCCCCGGCCAAGGTTCCCCCCACGGCAAACACACTGGTGAGCAAAGCATACTGAGTGGCACTAAATTGCCGGTCGCAGAGGCTCATCAAAAAAGCCAGAAAAGCAGCCGTGCCCATGCCCCCGGCCATGTTGTCGAAAATGGTTGCCCCCACCAGCAGCGGATAGTTTTGCCCCACCAACCCAATCGCTCCCAGGCCCAAATTGCCGATCCCTTGCAATGCCGCGAAGATGAACAGGCAGCGGTAGGTGCCGATGCGGCTGACCCACTCCCCCCCCACAAAAGCCCCCGCCAAGGTGGCCAACAAGCCTATCCAACTGCGGATAATGCCCAGATCGCTGGTGCTAAATCCCGTCTGCAACAAAAATGTAGGGGTCATTTGCCCTGCCAAGCTGTCCGGCAACTTGAAGCAGACCACAAACAGCAGGATTGCCCAGGCCAGGCGATGCCGCCAGAAAGATTGAAATGGCTCGAGGATAGCCGCCCGCAAAGAGGTAGGCTTGAGGGCGCTGTTTTCCGGCTCGGGAGCCAAAAACGAGGTGACCACCCCGATTGACATCAGCAGTGCCATGATCCCGTACACCTGCCACCAGGGCAAATAGTCCGCCAAGATCAAACTCACGCCACTGCTGACCAGCAGCGCGATGCGGTAGCCGAATACAAAAATCGCTACCCCTGCCCCCATCTCCCGCTCTGCCAAGATATCGGTACGGTAGGCATCCACCGCGATGTCCTGAGAGGCGCTCAAAAAAGCCACCAGCAACCCCACCAGAAAGATCGGGCGGGTGAAAACCGTGATTCCCGGCCAAGTCTGGGCCAGCTCTTCCCATCCCAGAGCTTCCAGCCAGGTTTGGGTCGGATCCTGAAAACCCAGTAGCCCTATGCTGAGCAGCAACAGCACTTGGGTCAGGGCCATCCACCCCCGCCGCCGACTGCCCCGCAGGGATCCCGGTGCCGGCAACAGAAATCGATCCAGAACAGGCGACCACAGGAACTTGAAGGAGTAGGGCAAATTGAGCAGGTTAAACAAGCCGATGGCAATGGTGGTCAAGCCCGCTTGGGTCAGCCAAGCATTCAAGGTGGTGTTGATCAACAGCAGCGGCAAACCCGAAGAAAATCCCAACAGCAGCAGGACGCCCATCTTGGAGCTGCCGTAGACCCCCAACATCCGCCTCAAGACGCTTGTCCCTGCCTCAATCATGACCAGCCTTCCCCACCATCCTGTCCATTCTCAGGGATCCCTGTATTCCCAGTCACCCTAACAGGTGCCTTCCAATGCTCAGCCCCGGTCTTCGGTGCTGGGCAAAAGCTCTGTGCAGCTTGAGAGGAGTTCACAAGCTGCTGCGAATTACAAACGAATAGTTGCTGCCCGGTTCCAGCAGATAGTCCGATTTTTCCAGAAAACGGCTCAAGGGCTCGCAAATCAAAGCCCGCCCCACAGAGGGTTCCACCTTGAGCTCCCCGGCCCGAAAGCACCAGCAAAAGCGCCAAACCCAACCGTTGGCGTTGACTTCCCCCTCAATGGCCCCCTCTTGCCAAGAGCGGCGGGTAATTTGGACATGGGCAGTGGTTTGAGGCAGTCGGCTCATCCGGCATCTCCCGACGAGATCCCTTGTAGGGTAGCGCGTGGTGCCCTTGCTGCCGCCAGCAGGTCGAGTATGGCGAGTGAGGCAGCAGGAGCTCAACCCGTGGGGAGGGATCCCGTACACAGGGTCAGTTCTTTCGATCTTCTGAGAGCGGCTGCAACAAACCCCCCAGGGTAGGGGGGCTGTTTCCTGAGCTCCTGCTAATAGGAAAAGCTGGTCAGAGGCTAGCGAGCGGCAGTTGCAAGAACCTTCGAGGATTTTTTCTCCGGCTTCTCAGCCGCAACCTCCGCTAGCAAAGCTCGCAGGCTGGGAAAAAGGAAGTGGTTTTCCTCGACATATTGCGCGCCGAACAACCCCTTCTCCGCCCAAAAAAACCGATCAACGGTATGCTCATTTCGCCGCACCAAAATCAGCGCGGGGGGCTGAATAGACTTTTCCTGAATATACTTTCGAGCAGCGGTTACAGACTTCTCTTCACCACTGTCCAGATTAAATTGAGGAATGTGATCTAAAATTTTGCGCCCTTCCAGACGACGGCGACTCTTACGCTTTCTTCTCCTAACCAATGTAAGCCTCCTGTAGAAGGATGACCGAACAACCGCAACCGCAAAGAATATATCAGCGCTGCTTAAGAAAAGCAATAACTTTTACCCATTTTTGTTATCATCTTTTACAAAGGCAATAAAGACAGCAGTCGCCCTCAAAGCCCTTGAAGGGTTACTTATGGACGCGCCCAAAAAAATCTAATCGGGAACCTTTCTCCGAACAAAAAACCCTCCAACAATCGCCTGCAAAGAGAGCTGGCGATTGGGCGTTTGCTAGGTTGACTGCTGATATTGATAGGGGATCCACGGGCTCTGACACCTGCGAAGAAAGTCAGATGCCGATGTGGGAGATCCGCATCAAATCTGGCCCCTAGCCTAACATTAACAAAAACGATACTCAACAGAACATATACCTAAGCTCAGCTTCAAGACAACCCCCTTTGGGCTGAAGTGCTAAGTCAATTGCCAATGCTGCAAGTCTGGAGCTGCTCAACCGAGGAGAGAAAGGGGCACTCCGGTGCCGGGCTACCGTTGAACAGCGCATGTAAGACTGTACAACCAACTTCTTGTTTCTACAAGAGATCCACTGCAGATCCCCAGCATGTCCACACAGCCCTTTCGCGAGTTCATCCTGGGAGCCCTGGAGTGAGGAGTTCTGGTACCGTAGGGATTGGATAGATCCCGCGCCAGGTGACCGGCAAGCTGGAATGGGCTTGATGGGCTGCCAGGACTGCGCTGAACCGATTAGACGGAATTCAGGCATCTTGCTAGCCTTACTTCAGGCTTGGCTGCGCCTCAAGGACTTAAGTCTATTTGGGTTTATCTTGTCTGGGTCTAGGGAGTTTTGGGCATGATGAAATTTGGATTGCTGATGGGTCTGGGACTCAGCCTGGGATCCCTGCCGGTTTGGGCACAGGGAGCAACCCCGCTGCCTAGCCCTGCTGCCACTGCTTCTCCAACTTCGGGGGAGGCTCCGGCCACAGCAACTCCTAGCCCTCTGGCATCTCCGACTCTAACCCCAGAGCAAGTCACCGATGCCCAGGTGGAACAGTTGGTGCGGATTTTGTTGGAGTTGGATCCCCTGATTCGGGAAGCCAGCGCCCAACTGCGGGAAACCCAGAACGAGGAAGAGTACGAGCAAATTATGCGGCGCACAGAAACCCAAGCCAGCCGCATTGTTGAAGAGCAAGGGCTGACGGTGCTTCAATACCGCGAATTGATGACCTTGGCCAACGAAAATCCCGTCCTCAACCAGCGGGTTCGTGTGCGCTTGCAAGAAGTTTTGCAGGAAGGGGAAGCTTCCAACTCTCCAAAGCCGGCTACCCCGACGCCTACACCCTAGGCTGAGCTGGCTTGCCTTGGCCAAAGGCAGGGAGAACCTGAGGCAGCCGCAAAGTAAAACAGGTGCGATTGGCCTCGCTGTTGAGGTGAATGCTTCCTTGCAACAGGCTTACCCGCTGCTGCACGAGGGCCAACCCCAACCCTGTCCCCCCTTGCCGCCAGGGATCCACGCTGGGCACCCGATAGAACTTCTCGAATACCCGCTTTTGTTCTTCTGGAGGAATGGTTACGCCGGTGTTGAGGACTTGGATTTCCAGGTGGTCGGGATGGTACATGGCCTGAAGGCTGATCAGGTGCTCAGCAGGGGTGAATTTACATGCATTTTTCAGCAATTCCGCCAGCACCGACTTTAGCACTCCCGGCAGAGTAAAAATGGCAGGCAGTTCTGGAGGGATCCCAAGGCTGGAGCGCTGATGGTGACTATGGGCCTCCTGAGCAAAGGGCTCTGCGATCTGGGGCAACCACTCTTTCAGCTCCAACCAGCAGGGCTGCTGTGAACCGTTCGCGTTAGCGGGACGGAGTCCCTTGAGCACCTCTAACTGCTGCAGTTCCAGCAGATCCTCGACCAGTTTGATCTCCCGCTCGCATTCGTTGTCCAACACCTTCAAGTACTGAGAGATCTTGGCCGGATCCGGGGATCGGGCAGCGCTCTGAGCAGGCAGCAGAACGGCGCTGAGCAGGCGGATGGCCATTTTCATGTTGGAAAGAGGAGTGCGCAGCTCGTGGGACACCGTGCTAAGGAAGTCATTTTTTAGGCAATCCAGCCGCTGCAATTCCTGTACCTGGCGCTCCAGTTGGGCGGTGCGGGCCTGTACCTTTTCTTCCAGGGTGCGGTTCAGCTCCTGAACCTGTTGGAACAATTCCGCCTGCTGAATGGCAATGGAGAGGTGATCGGCCAAGGCCAAGATCAGATCCTGATTGGTGGCCAACCAACCGGGACGTGCCGTTTTCAGTTGCAGGCACAGGCTGCCCCAAAGGGTGGGGTGGGCCGAGTCAGATTCGGGGCTTTCGCCGCCGTAGAGCGGTACCAGCAGCCAACTGCCAGGATAGGCTTTGGCCATGGCGGAGATGTAGACCCAGCCTTTGGCTTGGTCGGCTGCCTCCAGCAACACCACTTTCCCCTGCTTCAGTTGCCGGGCAATGGGGCTTTCGGAATCGGGGATCTGACAACCCAGATAGCCGTCGGGCTGAGGGGGATATTCGGAGACAATGCGCCAATGCTGTTGCTGAGGCCGATAGATGCTGATGCTCACCCGATCCGCCTCTAGCAGATGGCAAATCTCGCGGGTGGCAACGGCAAAGATCTGATCCGACTGCAGAGAGGTGCGAATGGCCCGGACGACACGGTTTAGGGCTTGCTCGCGGGCCGCCTGTTGGCGTAGGTTCAACAAGTTCTGGCGGGCCTTGAGCAGGTGTCGGATGCGCTGACGCATCACCGGCCAGTGAATGGGCTTGGTAATGTAGTCGCTGGCTCCGGCAGCAAAGGCTTTGTCTACGGAAGCTTGATCCTCGAGCGAGGTGATCATCAAGCAGGGTAGATCCGCATCCAGAGCCTGCAAGCGTTGGCAACACTCGAACCCATCCATGCCGGGCATGAGGGCATCCAGCAGGGCAATTTGAGGCTGAGTTTGACTGAAGAGCAGCAGGGCTTGGTCGCCGTCTTCGGCCTCTGCCACTCGATAGCCTTCATGAACCAACAGGTGGGTCAAGTACCCGCGTATGAATGGGTCGTCATCGGCCAGCAGCACCGTCGGCGAAGCATTTGGCAACGGATATCCAGAACTGGGGATAGGTGGAGATTGCACAAAATTCACTCCACAGAGTTGGCCGTTCGCGACAGCGGTGCAGAGCACTAAGGCTTTTTTGCACGCAAAAGGGATCCCTGACCCCTCTCCAGCCTAGTCTATCGCGACAGCGGTGCGGAGCACTTTAAAACCCCAAAGCGTGAGGGGATCCCTTGGACAGACCTATTTCCGTCAGGATCGGCGAGGTGGTGTGAGGAGTTGCCGTAACGGTTTTGGAAGCGGATCCGGTTCAGGTGGGGGGCTATCCTGCACTGTAACCTACCAAGGCTATCGCTTTGATATCGGTGGGCACCGCTTTTTCTCCAAGTCGGCGGAAATTGAGGCCCTGTGGACGGAAATTTTGGGCTCGGAAATGCAGGTTTGTCGGCGGCTTTCCCGCATTTTTTATCGAGGTGTTTTCTTTGATTATCCGATTCGACCTGCGGATGTCTTTGCCAAACTGGGGCCAGGGTTTACCAGTCTCTGTCTGCTCAGCTACCTAAAGGCGCGCCTCTTTCCCAGGCTCAATCCCGTATCTTTTGAAGATTGGGTCATCAACCAGTTTGGGGAACGGCTGTACCGCACTTTTTTTAAGACCTACACCGAGAAGGTGTGGGGGATCCCTTGTCACGAGATCAGCGCCGACTGGGCAGCCCAGCGGATCAAGGGTCTGTCGATGGCTTCTTTGATCCGTAAAACCTTTTTCCCCAACCGAGAGGGGGTGATCAAAACCCTGATCGATCGCTTTCGCTATCCTCGCCTAGGGCCAGGCCAGATGTGGGAGCGCGTTCAAACCTTGCTGGCAGAAGCCGGGCAGCCGGTACAACTGGATCGCAAGGTTACAACCAAGGCTATCAAGCTCACATCCAGACCATTCGGGCCTTTTTGGAAGAGGCACTGCCCAATTTGCAGGTGGCAGGTCGCAACGGCATGCACCGCTATAGTAACCAAGATCACGCCATGATGACGGGCCTCTTGGCCGCTCGCAACATTGTGGCAGGGGAACGGCGCTACGATGGGTGGCGGGTCAACCAAGATGCTGAGTATCTGGAAGAGGAGGATTCGACAGCGGCCTTGGCGGGAGGACGGGCCGTGCCCCAGGTGCTGGGTCGCCGGAGTTAGCGGCGGAAGGGATCCTGCTTCGATCCAGCTTCGCCATCCAACACCTCTAGGATGGCCTTGGCAGCGCGAGCCAGAACGCCGGGTTCTCCTAGGGCTGCCCGCATCGCGGCGTAGTCGGCCTGCAGTTGGGCTTTGCGTTCGGGCCGAGTTAGCAACTCCAGCGCCAGTTGGGCAATCTTCTCTGGCTGGGCCTGCTCCTGCAGCAACTCCGGGACAATGGGGCGCATCTGCACCAGGTTGGGCGGAGACATGAAGGGCACCGACACCCTCAGCCAATGGCGGGCGATCCAGAAGGTGAGGGGGTTAAGGCGATAGATCACCACCTGGGGGATCCCTAAGATGGCCGTTTCCAAGTTCACCGTGCCGGACTTGGCCAACACCAAATCAGCCGCTGCCAAGGCGAGGTGATGGGCTTTGTGGGGGGAGAAGAAGGGCAGAGCTTGGGGATCCAAAAGGGTGAGGTTTAACCCAAGACGGTGGGCAGCCCGCGCGATTGGGGCAGCAAAACGGGGCGAGGCCAAGGGCACCCAAAACTGCACTTGGGGCAGGTGAGCTTGCAGCAACTGGGCCGCCTTGAGCAGGACAGGCAGAACCGAGCGCAGCTCTTGCCGCCGCGAAGCCGGCACCACCACCACCACTGTAGCCTCGGCAGGGATCCCCAACTGGGCTCTGGCTGCAGCACGGCTGGGCACAGCGGCCAAAATATCCAACAGGGGATGGCCCACATACTGGACATGGGCTCCTGCCGCCGCGTAGTAGCGGGCTTCCTCAGGGAAAATTGCCAACATCAGCCGCATCTGCTGGGCCAGTTGGTAGGTGAGGCGGGCGTCCTGCGACCACACCCACTCTTGGGGGGCAATGTAATAGACAGCAGGGATCTGCCGCCGTTGCAGCAGACGGGCAATGCGGCTGTTGACGCCGATGTAGTCCACCAGCACAGCCACATCTGGCGGGTCTTGGGCCAAAAAGCGGCGAATCTTCCATTCCGTCCAGAGGGCGGGGCCGATAAAGGGAAGAGCCTCTAAAATGCCAACGGAGCTGATCTCGGTAGTGCGGTGCAATAAACGGGCCCCGGCAGCAGCCATGCGCTCCCCTCCCACGGCGGTGATGCGCAGTTGAGGGCGCTGGCGCAGCAATTCTTCAATCAGATGGCCGGCCTGCAGATCCCCTGAGACCTCGCCCGTGCAGATGAACAGGTGGCTCACCAGAGCTACACTCCCGACCGCAGTTCTCAATCATCCAGCTCTGAAGTGCTCCGCATCGCTGTCGATAAGGAATCTTCCCCTCTCCCGCGTAGGGCCGGCAGAGGGCCTCGTCGTTGCGGCTGCGAGAGGGAGTCTTCCAAAAATTGCAGCAGATGTTGCAGGGATCCCGTCTCGTCCACCCACTCTTTCCCCTGCAGAGAAAGGATGTGGCGCTCTCCCTCCGCACCGCCGCTACGAACAACACACAGGCTGCTGCGCAGCGTTTGCAGCGCTTTTTCCAAAGGCAACCCTGAGCGGTACAAAAATCGGTAGACCTGCCGCAGCAAGGGCAGGGATCCCTCCATCCCTTTGGCTCGCCGCAACCCCACCAAATTCAGACCGCGAATGCGGGCTGGATGTCCTTCCACCAACATGTAGGGGGGAACGTCGCGGTCAACCCGGCTCATCGCCCCCACCATGGCCAAGCGCCCGATGCGGGTGAACTGGTGGATCCCGACCATGCCGCCGATGCGGGCTTGAGACTCGATGTGGATGTGGCCGGCCAAAGAGACAGCATTGGTAATCACCACCTGATTTTCGATGACGCAGTTGTGGGCGACATGGGTGTAGGCCATCAGCAGGTTGTGATCTCCGATCAGGGTGGCTTCCCCTTCATTGGTGGCCCGGTTGATGGTGACAAACTCGCGGATGCGATTGCCTCTGCCGATCACCACTTGAGAGGGGGCGCCGCTGTACTTCAGATCCTGAGGCTCGGTGCCCACAACTGCTCCCGGAAAAATGTGGTTGTCCTCGCCGATTTCCGTCCAGCCATCGATCACCACATGGGCTCCCACCACCGTATGGGCAGCGATACGAACATGCTCGCCGATCACCGCATACGGGCCAACCTGCACCGTCTCGTGTAGCTCAGCTTTCGGATGGATCACCGCGGTGGGATGAATCCGCTCGCGTGAGCGGTGCGGCGCACTTGCAGAGGCGTTGGGAGTGGATCCCGCTGAAGCGAACGAACTCATTTCCAACCTAGCCAGCAACTGTGGTTACGCTCCCAACCCCGCGAAGGATCACCAAGGCTTGACTCCGGGGGAGATCAACCTTAGAGCTACGCTCCGCCATCGTGACCAATAGGCTGCCACCCCAACGCAGCAATATGTCTACCGTATCCCGACAGAAAGGCGCAAGCAGTCCCCGAGCCATCTCCCTATGCCAACACTTTATCTCAATTGGTGAGAAGACCCACAGCAGAGCGCCTCTCGGATGGCCGCTGTTGGCCCATCAATCCACCAGGGAAAACATCAGTTCCCCCTCGGTCACCAGTTGCCCTCCCACCTGAGCGCGGCAGAACATCTTGCCAATGCGCCTCTGGCGAATGGTGAGCAAGTCGGCAGAGAGCAGCAGTTGATCCCCCGGCAGCACCGGGCGGCGAAAGCGAACACCATCGATCCCGGCAAACAGGGCCAAGCGCCCGGCCACGTCCGGCAACTTGGTCAACACGATCCCCCCTATCTGGGCCATGGCCTCGACGATTAGGACGCCGGGCATGATGGGTCGGTTGGGGAAATGCCCTTGAAAAAAAGGCTCGTTGAAGGTGACGTTTTTCAGGCCCACCGCCCGTTGCCCCGGTTGATACTCCACAACCCGATCCACCAGCAAGAAAGGATAGCGATGGGGCAAGATCTCCAAAATCTGCTCCGTTGTGAAGACGGGGGGAGCGGTTGCCAATTGAGCGGCTGCTTCAGCCGAGAGAAGGGGAGGAGGAGAGACATCAGAGGACATGGTGAACCCGTGGAGACAGAAGACAAAACTGAAACCCCGGATGGGGAGGAAGCAGGCCAGAACTCAGCCAAAAGAGCACCCAGGGATCTACGGAGAAGAGATCAAGAGATTCCAATAGAGCGGATCCCCTTGAAGAAAAGTGCTCGGCACCACTGTCGCACCTGAGGATGGCAGGGTTGTGGCTACGCAACCGGATCTCTTTCTCCCCCTTGCTCTTCATGGATCAGCAGGGATCCACTCTTGAGCAACTGCTCGGCCAAACGGTGGTGCAGAGCATGGCCCGCTTTGTAGGCCACAACATGCCCCTGCAGTCGGCAGCCCAGGAGGCTGAGATCTCCTAGTAAATCTATCAGCTTATGGCGCACCGGCTCATCTGGGTAGCGCAGTGGCCCCAACCACTCGGTCTGGCTACAGACGATGGCATTTTCCAGGCTGCCCCCCTGGATCAGCCCCCGTTCCCGGGCCAGCTCCACATCCTGCTGGCGGGCGAAGGTGCGGGCCGGTGCAATGGACTGGACAAAATCTGGCCCGTTCTCCCTCCAGCTCAACCACTGTTCTCCAATGGGGCAATCGGCGAAATCGATGCCATAAGTAAAGCGGGCTGTGGGATGGGGGAGAGCGCTGACGAAAGCTTCCCCCGCCCAGGCAGTAACCGGCTCTTGGATCACCCCCAGCAGGGCCGGCTGATCTTGGGCTTGGATCCCGGCTTGGGCAACGGCCTCCACAAAAGGCAGGGCAGAGCCATCCAGAATCGGCAGCTCTGGCCCCTCCACCTCGATGCGGCAGTTGTCAATGCCCAGGACGTAGAGGGCGGCCAACAGGTGTTCCACCGTCTGCACTTGAACCGGGGGGGATCCCTGCTGCAGCAGGGTGCAGAGATGGGCAGGGGCCAGGGATCCCAACTGGGCCGGGATCTCAGGGGATCCCGGTCGATCCACCCGCACAAACACCCGACCGCTGCCGACAGGAGCTGGATGCAGGCTGCAGCGAATCGGCAGGCCGGTGTGCAGGCCAACGCCTTCCAGAGAAATAGAGCTGGCTAGGGTGTGTTGCCGGCCTCTCATCATGCTCCGCACCGCTAGTGCAAACGCTCTTGGCCCCGGTCGAAAACGCGGTAATACAGCTCCCGATAGCCCACGCGCAGGTTACTGCCGGCATCTGCCAACTTGGCTTTGTGACTGCGGGTGCCGTAGGCGCTGAACACCTCGTAGGTATCCCCTTCAAAGAAAAAGGAAGAGACATCGGACACCTCTTCGCCCCCCAGCAACTGCCAGCGCCCCTGGCGAAACTGCAGCCGGTAGTGGGCTCTATCCAAGCTGCCGGAAGGACGATCGATCATGGCGTCGATGCTGCCCTCGTAGAAGGGCTCTGCACCACCATCGTGAACCGACACCTCCACAGCGATATCTCGGTAACGGCAGTTGGGCCGGTTGCACAGGCGAATTGAGCGCATGGCCTCGGCAATGGCTTCCAGCCGCTGCCGCGCTACGGTCAGGGAAAGGTGCTCTATACCCCCATCGCGAGCGAGCTGGGGCGACACCTGAGCCGCCTCTGCCACTGTGGAGGGCAACGAATGGGCAGCCAACGCCGGGGATCCCCAGCAGCATCCCACCAACACCAGACAGATCAAGCTCAGCCAACAACGGTATGCGGATCCCATGAACACAATCTATGACCAAGAAAACTGGGTTGCAAGCCCTGCCCTAGGGCCTACGGCCCGCTGACGCGACTAGGGCGGCTTTGTGCTATGGCGCAGTGTCAACAGGAAAAGTATCTGGGAGTTCATCCCAGCAGTTGGGGTCATGGCATCCCCCACCACTCGCAAAAGTGGTGTAGCCCAGGAAGTGGGAATCATCCTGCAACCCGGAAAAGAATCCCTGCCCTTTAGGTCGGCTTTATTTGTTTCTTCTGTAGAACCTCCAAGAACAGAAGCTCAAACACTTTACGTCTTCTTTCCTGGCGCTCTGGGTTAGCCTTTTCCCATCCTCCAACCGATGCAGACTTACTCTTCCAGCAGAACTGCCTCCGACAAAGGTGAGCCCAAACTTGGGGTGGCGCACTAAACTACCCCGCCTCAAACCTAAGCTCAGCATACCCCCGTAGGAAAGTCTTTTCCCACCTTTGCCCGGTTGCAAACGATGCAGTTGACGACGATGAAACCGCAGAGGAACGACCATAAGCATCTGCTGATTGTCCGGCTGCAGGTGCCCCCCGGTCACGGAGTTGGCTAACACCCACGCATCCACGCAGTGGGCCGCAAACACTTCGGCGGTCTTTTTGTTGGTTTTCTGCAAACCCAAGGCATCCCGCATCTGCTGGGTTTCCCACCCTGAGCGGGTTAGTACCTGTCCCAGATTGGCTAGCTGCCGATAGAACCATTGCTTACCCACCTCTGAGGGAGAGAAAGACACGTCCCAGCGGCGCTTGCCACGGGTCTTCGCCTTAATGTCCTCAACCACAAATACGGATACGGGAAACAACTGGCTTAGCCACCGAGCCAGACGTAGCTTCCACTGCCAGCGAGCCTTGGTGGAAGGGGGCAACCCACCCCTGGCGCGATTAAACCTGGGTTGACGACAGGGCGTTTGGCGATACCGTCGCGCTCGACGCATGATGCGCCGTTGTTCGACATGCTCCTTCACCCAGGTGACCGCGTCCGCTTGGAGGTTCAGGTAGGTCTGTGCGGCGGATTTAACCGACCACCCCTCTTTCTTGCTCCCTGGGTCAATGCCGACGGCTATGGGTTGGGTTTGCCGGTCAGAAGGCTCCACGTTAAGCCGGACTCAAAACACCCCTCTCTTCCAAAAGGGAGTAGCCTTGCCGGTCTTAATCCACCTTCTGGCTCGACTGGGTGTGGTCGGCATGAGCGGGTTTTGGTTGTGGTCTACGACAGGCACAAACATGCGGTAAGTCTCCTACTCGGAGTATGTACGTCCCTTCGCCACTGACCAACGTAGAGGTAGCCAACTAGGGAAGCATTCGCTACGTACTGTGGGCTGCCACGCCCAGTCGGCTCAGTCCCCTTCAATCGCCCTCCATGACTGGGTTGCTTGGGCAGGCTAGTCTTTCCTTGCCCTTGGGGTTTCAGGCTGGCTAGACCTTACTTCCACAAGCCCCCACCTTTAGCTGGGGGTACTTGACCTGCTGGATCTGACGGATCAGTTCGGGTACCACCTGGTAGAGATCCCCGACGATACCGTAGTGGGCAAATTTGAAGATGGGGGCAGAGCTGTCTTTGTTGATGGCGATGATCGTCTGGGATTTGTCCATGCCCACGCGATGCTGGATGGCTCCGGAAATGCCGCAGGCAATGTAGAGCTGAGGTCGGACGGTCTTGCCGGTTTGGCCCACTTGATGGGCGTAGGGGATCCACCCAGAATCCACGGCCTTGCGGGAGGAGCCGACGGCGCTGTTGGGGAAACAAGCGGCCAACTCCTTCAACAGCTCAAATCCCTCTGGGGATCCCAGCCCGTAGCCGCCGGAAACAATTACCTTGGCGCGGGTGAGATCCACCGCCTGGGACAGGTTGCGCACCGTTTCCACAATCTGCAGGCTCAGGTCGCCGGGATCCAAGTTGACCGGCACCGGGATCACGTCCCCCTGGCGGGATCCATCCCAGGGCAGAGGCACCATCACCCCTGGGCGCACCGTGGCCATTTGGGGGTTTTTCCACGGGCCGAGGATGCGGGCCTTGAGAGATTCGCCAAAGCTGGGCCGGATGGCGTAGAGGCAGTCGGGGAAGAGGCCAGACTTGCTCGGATCTTTGCTATTGGTGTACTCGAAGGGGCCGATGTCCAATTCGGTGCAGTCTGCCGTCAGGCCGGTCTCCAGGTGGGCGGCCAAGCGAGGGGCCAGATCTCGCCCGGTGGTGGTGGATCCCAGCAGGATGGTGTGGGGTGGTTGGGGCCAGCTTTTGATCAAGTCTGTGATCACCCGGCGGTAGGGCAAGGTGCGGTATTCGGCCAACTCCGGATGATCGGCAATGAAGACTTGATCTGCCCCGTGGCCGATCAGAATTGGGGGCAAGTGGGCAATGTTGTATCCAAGCACAAGAGCGCTCAAGGTGGCTCCCAGCTTATCGGCCAGCCGCCGCCCGGCCCCCAACAACTCTAAGCCAATGGGCTGCAGTTCCCCGTTCACCTGCTCGGCGAAGACCACTATCCGCTTGCGATCCATAAAACTGTGACTCCTAGGTTGAGATCGGGATTGAATCGGGTTGGGGTTGCGACGATGCCAGCAGAGTCCTTCTGGGTCAACTTTTCACCGCAGCCAGCTGGCCTGGGGTCGATGATCAGACAGTGATGATTGAGGGGCGATGGGGGGCCGGTGGGACGCAAGATGTAAAGATCTAGGAGGTTGCGGCGTAGCGGGAGAGGTCAACGGCCTGAGTTAGTTGGTTGACCAGTTGGGGGACGGATTGTCCCTGAAAGACCTGACAGTTGCCGCCAATTTCCCCCACTTTTTCGGTGGCAGCCACGATGGTTGGGGATCCCTTGAGACCGCAGCGCTCCGGGTCTGCCCCCACATCGTCCAAGTTGAGGATCTGGATTGCCTCGGCCCGTGCCATTTCATCCCGCATTAGCCGCTGCACCCGCTGCACACCCCGTAGAGTGGGGTAGGCCAAACGCCGAGCGGAATTGGCCACCGTAATCAAAACCGGCAGGGGCACCATTACGATTTGGGATCCCCCTTCGATGGCCCGCCGCGCCACCAGGATCCCATCCCGAATCTCGAAGGCTTCGCAATAGGTGACCTGAGGGATCCCCAATCGCTCCGCCAACTGCGGCCCCACCTGGGCCGTATCGCCGTCGGTGGTCTGGAGCCCGCAGAAGATCACATCGGGCCGGCCAGCATAGCGAACCGTCTGGGCCAGAGTATAGGCAGTGGCTAGGGTATCGGAAGCGGCCAAGCGGCGGTCGGTCATCAAAATACCCCGATCTACCCCGTGGGCAATGGCCTCGTAGAGCACCTCAATGGCCGGGGGTGGCCCCATTGTAATTGCCGTTACTCTCGCCCCGTGTTGCCGTTTGGTTTGCAGAGCTGCTTCCAGTGCATAGCGATCAAAAGGGTTTAACATCCGCTTGGCCTTGGCGCGATCGATCGTGCCGTCACTGTTGATGCCGGCCTTGGCGTTTTGATCGGGAACTTGCTTAATCAGAACAAAAGTTTCCAAGGGCCTAAACTCCCTAGTGATCCCCTCCAGGTTAAAAGGGATCCCTGGGCGCCACACACTTATTCAGCTTTTTTTCGGGATCGGAAAAGCCACCCCGGCATTAAGCCCTCATAAGCTGCCTTTCCCAGCACATTGGTTTCCCAAGTTTAAGTAACCTTAAACAAAGTTTGAGATATTTCCTCACTGCTCTGGGTCGCTTGCGGTTCTCCCCTCAAGAGAAATTTGGGCTCCCTCCTGTGAACAGGACAAGCTTTGGGAATATCTCGCTTGGATGACAGAGCCAATCGCGACAGCGGGCCGTAGGCCTTTGAGCTACGTCTCTCACCGGTCATCGAGAAAAGTTGACCAGCTGTCAGGAAGGGCTAGCTGTCTGCAAAAGTCAACAGACAGAGGCCTCAAAGTTGGTACCGGATCATCCAGATCAGCCGATCATCCGCTCGGATTTTGGGGGAAGCAGGCTGTTGTCAAACACTTTCTTCAAAGGGGGCTTGCTAGACAAGCCAAAGCCATCCACCACCTGAGCAATTGAGGTTTCCATACGCGCGGGCACCACATCCCCCAAGCCAATTTCTCGCACCTCATCGGTAACAAACAGGCGCGGCATGGCCAGGGCGAGGCGCAATTTCTCAGTTGCCATATCCAGCACCTGCCCCTCGGCTTTGGCTTTGTCCAGAAGGGCCAACATGTTGCCATCGGTGTCGCGGATGGTGTCTTGCCAACCCTTAACATACGCCCGCAAAAAAGCTTTGAGCTGCTCCGGTTTTTCCTGCAGCAATTGCACACGAGTGATGAGCGCATTGCCGTACAGCTCAAGGCCATAGTCGTTGTAAAGGAAAGCCGTGATGTCCTCCAAGCTGACGCCGCCCCGCACCAGATTGGGCATGGCTGAGGTCATAAAGCCGCTGATGGCATCCACCCGACCTTGGATGAGGAAAGGTTCGCGCAACTGCGGCTCCATAGTTACCCACTCCACCGAGCCCGGATCGATGCCGACTTGCTTGGCAAAGACCGGCCAGAGCCGACGCGGCGCATCCCCTGCCGGTGCTCCTAGCTTCTTGCCCGCCAGTTGGGCCGGCTCCCCAATGCCCTTATCTTTCAAGGTGTAGATGCCAAAGGGAGAGCGATTGAAGTGGACATAGATCGCTACCAAGGGCACGTCCGGATTTTTGGCATTGAACTCGATCATGGAGTAGGGATCCCCTTCCCCCAGGTCGTACTGGCCAGCGGCAATCTTGGTGATGGAATCGGCGGAGCCATAGCCGCGCTCGTAGGTGACCTCCAGCCCCTCTTCGGCGAAGTAGCCCTTCAAGATCGCCGTTACAAGGGGGGTATCCATCGAAGAGGGCAACCAAGAGAGGGTAAACTTCAGGGGCGTCAGTCCCTGGGAAACCAGAAGCGGCCCGCGGCTCTGAGCCCTCGCCTTTAGCCCTCCAACGGCAACCCAAGAGGCAGCCGCAGCAGCAGATTGAAGGAATTGACGACGCGACGATTTCGGGATGGACATACTAGTAAACTCCACAGCAGCTGTCTCAGCAGAAATCCGCAAGCGGGAAGGCGAGCATTACCGCCAAACAACTTAGCAAAGCAGAGTTAAACTTTTGTATTCGGTGATACTTTGTACCCAAAAGCTTGGCCTAAAGCTCTGTCCCGTCAATTTGTCAGAGCCATCTTCGCAAAGCAGGCGAGCAAAAGCAAAAAGCAAAGTTTGGCTGGAGGAGCATCTATTCTTTTGTCAGATTTTGTCAGAGCCGGTTGGCTGTCGATATGATGATGCTTTTACTGCCCCAGGCATCCCTGGAACCTCTCTCGACGTCTGCCGACACGAACAGCCATGGCCACTCAACCCGTATCCACCTCGCTGATTCGGTTTCTCACCGCCGCCGTAGCCGAGAGCATTCGACGGGCCTCAGAGGCGGGGCAACTGGGATCCCTGGCCCCCCAGCAAGCCACAGCGATTGCCCCCGTGATCCAGATCCCCAGCGACCCTCGCTACGGCGATTACGCCTGTCCCACCCCCCTGGGCATGGCCAAGCTCTGCCGCCTAGCACCGGCCCAGATCGCCCAAACCCTGCAAAAACACTTGGATCTGCCGGACATCGAAACTCAGGTGGCGGGAGGAGGGTATCTCAACTTCCGGCTGGGGGATCCCTTTTTGGCCAAGCGCTTGCAAGAGCTGCTGCATCTGGGAGAAAACTTCGGCAAAACAGCCATTCCCCATCCTGAGCGCATTCTGCTGGAGTTTGTCTCCGCCAACCCGACGGGGCCTTTGCACGTCGGCCATGGGCGCTGGGCTGCCGTTGGCTCTACGTTGGCCAACTTGCTGCACTGGACGGGCCACCAGGTGGAGCGGGAGTTTTACATCAACGATGCCGGCAACCAGATGCGGCTCTTGGGCCAGTCTCTGGAGGTGCGGGTGCGGCAACTGCAGGGGGAAGACATCGCTTTGCCGGAAGATGCCTATCACGGCACCTACTTGATCGAGATGGCCCAACGTCTCTTGGAGCAGGTGAAAGCCGGGATCCGCCCTCTGCCCACCACCTTGGAGGAATATATTGATTTGGCCTACGGGGAAATGCTGGCCTGGCAGAAGCAAACTCTCCAGCAATTGCGCACCGAGTTCGATCACTGGTTCAGCGAACGCCGCCTGCACACCCCGGATCCCGAGACGGGCCTGAGCGCCATCCAACAGACTTTACAGGAGCTGGAAGAACGCGGCTTTCTCTACAGGGCCAAGGCTCCCCGGGGTGAGGATCCCAAGCCAGGGGCAGAAGAAGCCGTTTATTTCAAAACCCAAGAGTTCGGTGACGACAAGGATCGGGTGGTGCAAAAAGCCGATGGGTCTTTTACCTACCTGGCCGCCGATATTGCCTACCATCGGGATAAAGTGCAGCGAGGATATCACCGGCTGATCAACATTCTCGGCTCGGATCACCACGGCTATATCGGTCGTTTGAACGCAGCGGTAGGAGCTTTTAGCCCGGATGTCAAGCTGGAAATTTTAATTGGCCAATTCGTCAAACTGTTTAAAACTGACCCAGAAACCGGCGAGAAAACCGAAGTGCGCATGTCCAAACGCACCGGCAATTTTGTCTCATTAAATGACTTGATCGAAGATCCGGAAATTGGAGTGGGAGCCGATGCGACCCGCTGGTTTTTGCTCAGCAACAGCATGGACAGCCCCATCAACTTCGATCTGGATCTGGCCGTCAAACAAACCTTCGACAACCCGGTGGTGTATGTTCACTACAGCCATGCCCGCTGTTGTACTCTGCTGCGGCGGCTACAGGAAGAAGAAAAGGTTCAACTGACCAGCAAAGTCTCTTTGAATGAACAAAACAGACTGCCCTACAAAGAGCCGGAAGAACGCACCCTGTTGCTGCGCCTTTTGGCCCTGCCGGATGAGCTGATCGCCGCCGCAGAAGAGCGCGCCCCCCACAAGATCATCCGCTACACGGAAGCCATTGCTGCCGATTTTAACAAGTTTTACGACACCTGCCGCATTTTGCCCCTTATAAAAGAGGATCCCCCCTTGGCTCAGGCTCGCATTCAGTTGGTGCAAGCTACCCGACAGGTTTTGTTTAACCTGCTCACCGGCATCCTCGGCTTAAGTGCGCCGGAGTCTATGTAGGTATAGTGTCAGGCGAATCGCAGCAAGACCCAGGCAAGATAACTGCTAGGTTTCGACTCGATGCGCACGCAGTAGCAAGTTGGTTCCCAAGCCCTCTTGGGCCATCCAAAAGGCGCAGATCCACCACGAAACTCCATCTTGGCGATAGAGGCCATAGGTGAGGGGGTAGGGCTGCAAAATCTCAATCATCTGTGCTAGGGGTGACACTTCAGCGGCATAACTTGCCCACACCTCAGCATCAAGGGCCTCACAAGTGTAATCCGAGGGGAAGTATACGTGGCTTGCTTCCAGGCTAGGTTGGTCGGTCAGCAACAATTGAGCGGGATCCGAAGACTCACAACCTAAGCGATCGCCGATCTGAAAGGTAAGTTGAAACAGGCGGTTAACAATATCAAACTGCTCAGGAGTCATAACTGCTCAATTGAGGCTGGGATCAACTTGGGCTGGAGGGAGTTGGGAGCTGGCTTAATTTTAACAAAACATCAAACAATGCTGTTCTGGATTGTCGTAGCTGACACAGTTGGAATTTGCCTACCCTGCTGTTGAGTAAAGCCTCTTCTACTCAAGAAATAAGGAGGAATATATTTTTCAGTTTAGGATGAGACGCCTGGGCCACTGATCGCGCTAGCGGGACGGAGTCCTATCGCGCCAGCGGGACGGAGTCCTATCGCGCTAGCGGGACGGAGTCCTTGAAAAGCTTTTTGATCCCCTGCATTACTGCTCCGCAACGCTGACGCGAAGACGCGACGACGCGACCAACGTTTTAGATGTGGATACAGTGTCCTAGTTTGAATCGAAACGACCACAAAAGGCAACATCTGGCAAACCAACTCTGTTCTGAGGCGGGTTGTAGATCTTAGACCTGACATGAAAATTGGTGGACAGGAGATCGGGTTAGGAGGGGTGCTAGAGCTGGCAAGTTCGGCGGCTGCGCTCCATTTCAGGCTCGATCCAAGAGAGGGCAAAATGGCTTACACAGGGCAACTGCGGAAAGCGGCGGGCCAGCTCTGCCATTTGCACTTCTAGGCTGGGGCGCTGTCGTTGCGACTGTCCCCATAGGCCGGCGATGGCCGGACAAACGAAGGTTTGGGGAGAAGCTACGGCCAAAACCTGCTCCACCTGCTGGGCTACACAAGTGGCATCCTCACACCTGGCATAGGACATTGGGTGCCATTCCATATCCGGATCAAAGCGATCCCAGGGTTGTAGTCGAGCGTCGAATCCTTCTCCTACTGCCTGGTTGCCTTCTGGGAAGAAGACAGCCCCCGCCGGGATCCCCAGCCTCTGGGCGGGTTGGGCGGCCTGCTGTAGATAATCGAGAACGCCGTAGCGGGCAAACTCGACGCTCAGCTGCCAAAGCTGCTGCTGCCAACGTTCTTGGCGAAGAGCGGCCCTGGGAGTCGGGGTGGGATCCCCCAATGGCTGCGGTGACTCCAATGAGTTGATGGAGGACAAATCTCCGCTCCGCTGCTCAGTTGCTGTGCTGTCTCTCTGGGCACCCCGATCCAAAAGCTCTAGGGAAAGCACCTGCTGAGGATTGGGCCAGGGATCCCCTGGCTGACGCCATCTGGGTTCCTCGGCGTAGGCGGCATCCAACTGCTGCACATCCCTCACCGTCACGTAGCCCTGGCTCAAATAGCGCTCCAGCAGCGCCCGACCCGCTGGATTTTCTGCCAAATCGAGGTAGGCTTTCCGAGCGGCCTCTCCGTGAATCCACAAGTCTCGGACAGTGGCCGCCACGCTGGATCCCCCTGAGCCACGCGGATAGCGAATGTAGTCGAAAAGGATCCCATCTGGCTGTCGCTGTAGGATGCGGCGGACTAACTCGGCAAAATCCCGCCGTGCCAAGGGATGAAAGGGATCCACAAATACCTCGCCAGGACTGCCCAGGTCTTCCGAAAGGGCTGTAGCGGGATCCAAGACGGTGGTGATGCCGCGACCGTTGCGGGCCAGGGCCACCTGTCGATCGGGCCGTTGTCCGTAGCTGTAACCGAAATTGAGGGAAAACACCCAGGCATAGGCAGATAAGCCGCGGCGTCGTGCCGCCTTCAGAGCCAGATCCAACAAGTCGGCGTTGGGCTGTAAGCTGGGCCAGATCCCCCCTGCGCCATCCGGCAAAATAGAGCGGCCATCGTAAAAGGTCTCGATAAAGACGCGGTTGTAGCCCAGGTTTACCACTTGGTCGAACACCTGATCCAACACGCCCGGATTGGCATCACAGGGATGCAGACGTACCCAGATGGCCTGGATCTGGGGCCAGCGTTGGCTGCGGCAGGCGATCAAGGCAGCGCCATGTTCGGCCAAAACTTGGGTGTACTCGGCCCAAGCAGCATTCGACTGGGCAGCCTGCTGGCGCAGTTGAGCCTTGCGCGCTACCTCCTCGGGCGGCTGTCGGCAGTAGGCGTCGAGCCGAGCAGCCAAGTGGGATCCCCTCTGTTCCGCACTGTCTACGGAACCAGAGCTGGGGAAAAGGGAATGGCCGGGCCACAAGAACTGAGCCTGGGCCGTGATTCCGGATCCCAGCAATATCAGTGCGCCCAGCACACCCGCAAGCCAGCGGCTCCCTTTGTTTTTTGGCAGTCTCAGCACCCTCAACCTCCACCGAGAATGGCCCCGATCGTACTCTTCTCCTGCCCAGAGAGCGGCTATTGGAAAAAAACAGCCGCCTGTGCCCAGACCGGCGCAATCCCTTGGTCGATCTCTACCTTAAGTCCGAGTGGTAGGGGGTTGCTCTTCGGTTTTGCCCCTTCCGCCACTGTGACCGTCAGCCAGGCTCTCATGGGGATCTCGCCAAAAGGCATAGATTAGCGCTTATGATTTAGTAGTAAACCTTTAGCTTTTCTTGATGTCCATGAAGGCCATTACCTTGCACCAACTGCAAATCTTCGAGGTTGCCGCTCGTCACTTGAGCTTTACCCGCGCTGCAGAAGAGCTTTACCTGACCCAGCCCACGATTTCCATGCAGATCAAGCAATTGAGCAAAGCTGTAGGGTTGCCGCTGTTTGAACAGGTGGGCAAGCGGCTGTATCTCACCGAAGCGGGGCAAGCTTTACACCAAACCTGCGAGAAGATTTTTGAACAATTGAATCAATTTGAGATGACCCTTGCCGACCTGAAGGGGTTAAAGCAGGGACGGCTGAGCATTGGAGTGGTCACCACTGCCAAATACTTTATTCCCCGTCTTCTGGGGCCATTTTGTCAGCAGTATCCCGGCATCGACGTAGCTCTCAAGGTGATCAACCGCCAGCAGGTTTTGGAGCGGATGAGCAACAACATGGACGATCTCTACGTGATGGGGATGCCGCCAGAAGATCTGGACGTGGTGGCGCAACCTTTTCTGGAAAATCCCTTGGTGGTGATGGCCCCCATTCATCATCCGCTGGTGGGCCAAAAGCGGATCCCTCTGGCGCGCATTGCCCAAGAACCTTTTTTAGCCCGTGAACCCGGCTCCGGCACCCGCATGGCTGTAGAGCGGCTCTTCGACAAGCATAACCTGAAACTCAACATCCGCATGGAGATAGGCAGCAGCGAAGCCATTCGCCAGGGCATTGTGGGTGGATTGGGCATTTCGGTTTTGTCTCAGCATGTGTTGGCCTTGGGGGGGTGGCAGCATCATCTGGCTATTTTGGATGTGGAAGAGTTTCCCATTCGGGGGTTCTGGTATTTGGTCTATTTGCGCTCTAAGCGTCTTTCGGTGGTGGCCAAAGCTTTTGCCGACTTTCTTCTTTCCCAGGTTTCGCAAATGGAGCTGGACTTTGTGGCTAAAGGGCACCACAAATCCAATTCAAGTCCCAATCCTGAACTGTTTTCTGGCAAAGAGGCTGAAGCACAGCCGAGAGCTCTTGTCGCAACCCCCGGATCCCCTCAAAGTCGTGAGTGAACAATACTCGCAAAAACCCCAGGTAAGCCCGCGCCCACTCGTCTTCCGGATCCAGCTCGACGATCTGTTGAAAATGCAACTGAGCTGCTTCTGGTTGTAACAGCGCCGCCAACATCAAGCCCAGTTGGTAGTGGCTTTGGATTTGCTGGCTCGGTTGGCCTTGGGCAGCAGCCTGTTGCCGTTCCCCCTCCAGCAGTTGCCGTACCAGGATGCGATCTGGATCCGTCAAAAAAGTCGGGTATTGCAGGGTTGTCCAGGCATTGAGGTAAAGGGAGAGGGCCTGCAGATCCCCAACAGCGGCAGCTCTGGCCGCCCTGCGGAGAGGAAGTAAGGGATCCGTTACAAGGGGGGATCCCTCCTTCGGGAAGCTCGACAGGGATCCTCTCCAGGGTTGGCGTAGGGAATGGCGGGTCCCTTTGGGCAACTGCCATTCCAGATGGAGAAGGCCCCCCTCCGGGAAGTCGGTTGTGAGCAGCATCAAGATCTCTTCCACCAGCCAGCCGCCCGTTAAGTTGAGCTGCAGGCGATTCTGCCCCAACACCCAGGCCCGCTTCTCCAAAACCCGTCCTTGCCCGTCTTCCAGCCGCGCCCAGACCAGCGTTTGGGCCAAGTTCTGAGCTGGGCCTTGCCAGCGTAACTTCCAGGCGGGGATCCCCAGCTCCGACAGCGTCTCAACCTCCACCAGCTCCACCTCCCCAGCTTCCAGAGGCCACTTCTGCACCGTCACTCTTGGCATGCGAGGGAAGTAGGTGTGCAGCCGACCCAAGGTAGGCAACTCCACCGCCGGATCTTGTCGCCAGTCTGGGCTGCTGCGCAGGTGCTGCCGGATCTGCTCCTTAGTCGGGCCATAGGGGCCGATAATCCCCTGTTCCCCTTCCGCATCCACAAACCCATCCAGCAAGGAGAGCTCCAACTCGGGCCAGGGGGTTTGCCCGGCAGCGCGGAACGTGACCGGCCAGCGCTGGAGAGCTGCTAAGTAGGTGAGGGTTTCGGAAGAGATCAGCTCTGTATTGGGGAGAACTCCCAACGTGGTGGTCAAGCCTGGCTGGATCAAGGATTGGATCCACTGCGTCAGCTCCTGTGTGGGGTGCTGCCCCTGCCAATGCATTTGGATCCCCTTCCACAGAGGAGCCACGCCTGGGGTAAGGGGCTGGCCTAGGCTGAGTAAGGCCAGGGATCCCAGACCTACGCCTACCCAGCCTCCCCCTCTCCAGCCCCAAGGATCCCTCCGCTTCCCCAACCGCCGGCAAGCCTTTTGGATCCCGCCTGCTGATAACACCGCCAAGAGGGGCAGCAAAGGTAGGGTAAAGCGCACATCTTTGATATCCACCAGGGTGTAGAGAAGGTAGCCGGAACCGTAGGTGGCCCACAAAACTGCCTCTCGCCTGTCCAGGGATCCCCACAACGTCAGCAGCGGCAGCCCACACAGAAAAGGGCTCATCTGCAGGGGCAGAAAGCGCAAGTAGGTGGTCCACCAGCACAGGGATCCAGCCGCACAGGTGATGTAGTAGTGGGCCGTACTGGCATAGCCCCACCCATTGCTGAGCACAAACAGCCAATTGGCCCTGTACCAAGGCCAGCACAAAAGCAGCGCCACGCCCATGCCCAAGGTCAGATGGGCCAGCCGCACCAACCAAGGGATCCTCTTGCCCGGCAACAGCGGGATCCCCAGCAAAGGCAACAGCAAAAACAGCACCCCCGTCCACTTGGTGAGCAACACCGCTGCCACTCCCGCCCCCACTCCCACCGCCCCCCGCCAGGAAGGCTCCTCCCCATAGGCCCACAGCGCCCAAAACGCCAAGGTTACCGCTACCACCAGTGGCAGCTCCAGCATGTAGACATGGGCCAAAGCCGTGATCCCCGGATAGAGGAGCACCAACGCCGCCGCCAGCCAGCCCACTTCCCCAGAGCGATAGACCCGCTGTCCCAGCCGCTGCGTTGCCAGAACCAGCACCCCCAGCAACCCCAAGTTGAGCAACTGCCCGTCCGCCCGGCTGAACGGATGTAGAACTGCCAAGGGGATCCCCAGCCAATAGGCCAAAGGGGGGTAGCGCTGGTTCAAATGCAAAAACTGCTGCCCCCACAGCCCATCCCAGCGAAACCGTCCCAGGTGAAGCCCAAAAGCCTGCGCCTGCAGCAGATGCTGCGCCTCATCCCACGCCGGCGGCAAGGGATCCGTCCAATTCCAGATCACCAGCAGCAGCAGGGCCACCATCCCCAGCCCGGCCCACCACCGCAGGAAAGGGATCCCCGGCCTGTGGGGTCTCTCCGGCAATGTCTCTCTCTCCTCGTCTGTACCGTTCATGCTTTGAAAACAATCCGCAGAGATTCAGCAGACATTGGGATCCCTTGCAACTGCCACCTGGCCTTGCCCCCCAGAGCTAAACTCAACCTGTGTCATTCTCAGCGCTCCTCCCATAGACCGAGAGCTTCAGCATCCCATGATCGCTCCATCTGCCGGCCCAGAAGGGGTTTGGATCCTTGCGGATCAACTCCACCCACAGCAATCCGCCCTCGCTTCCCTCTCGACCCTATCCCCAGACCGAGTTCCCGTCATTCTCATCGAATCTCACCGGTGGGCCAGCTCCCGCAACCACCATCAGCAGAAACTGGTGCTGGTCTGGTCGGCCATGCGTCACTTTGCCCAAGAACTGCAACAGCGGGGCTACCCGGTCACCTATGTGGAAGCGGAAGGCTTTGCCGAGCCGCTGCAAACCTGGGCCAAGCAGCATCAACTGCAGCAGATCCGCCTCATGCAGCCCGCCGATATTCCCGTCCGAGATGAAATAGAAAAGCTGAGATCCACCCTCCCTTGCCCCCTCCTGATCTTGGAAAACAACCACTTCCTCTGGACAGCTGATCAATTTATCGAGTGGGCCTCAGGCCGCAAGCGCCTGCTTCTGGAAGACTTTTACCGCGAAGGGCGAAGACGCTTCCGCATTCTCATGGATGGCCCCAAGCCCCTGGGCGGGCGCTGGAACTACGACCGGGAAAACCGCCATCCCCCCAAACCCGGAATGCGCTACCCCCAGCCCCTCACCTTCCCCCCCGACGCCATCACCCAGGCCGTGATCACAAAAGTTAAGCAACACTACGGCCATCACTTCGGATCTCTAGAAGGATTTGGCTGGGCCGTCACCCGCGCCCAAGCCCTGCAAGTGCTTGATCACTTCATCCACGAGCGCCTGCCCCACTTCGGCCCTTGGCAAGACGCCATGCAAACTGGGGAAGACTTTCTCTACCACTCCCTGCTTTCCCCTTACCTTAATCTGGGCCTGCTCACCCCCCACGAAGTCATTGCCGCCGCCGAACGGGCTTACTATCAGGGTGGGATCCCCCTGTCCTCCGCCGAAGGCTTCATCCGACAAATCCTGGGCTGGCGAGAGTACATGCGCGGCTTCTACGAATACCAAATGCCCAACGGCTATGCCCAGAAGAACTTTTTTGACCACCGCCGACCCCTGCCCCACTTCTTCTGGACCGGCGACACCGACATGGCCTGTCTGCGGCACACCCTGGATCAGATTCGCCGCCATGGCTATGCCCACCACATCCAGCGGCTGATGGTTCTCAGCAATTTCGCCCTCATCAGCGGCATCCAACCCCAGGCAGTGGAAGCGTGGTTTCAGGATGTGTTTATCGACAGCTACGACTGGGTCATGCAGCCTAACGTCATCGGCATGGGCCTTTTTGCCGATGGGGGCATGCTCTCCACCAAACCCTATGCCGCCTCCGCTCAGTACATCCGCAAAATGAGTGACTACTGTCGCCATTGCGGCTACAATCCCAGCGAAAAGGTTGGCGCACAAGCCTGCCCCATCAATACGTTGTATTGGGATTTCCTGTTGCGTCAGCGATCCCTCTTAGCCCCCTTGGGCAGAATGAAATGGGTATTGATCCATTTGGATCGCATGGAACCGGAGCTGAAGGCCCAGATCCAGGCGCAAGCCGCTGCTTGGTGGGATCCCTTGCAATCTGCACTCGACGAACAGAGTCCATCTCATTTGCAATCTGTCTAAGCACCAGAAGATTAAGCATCCGGTAAAATTGAGGCACCCTCCTACCCACCTGTCGCTTTGTAAGGATTGCAAGCCATGAAATGTCCCCGCTGCAGCAAACAAGAAATCCGAGTTTTGGAATCTCGTTCGGCAGAAGGCGGCCAGAGTGTGCGGCGGCGGCGAGAATGCATGTCCTGTGGCTACCGCTTCACCACCTACGAGCGCATCGAGTTCATGCCCATCATGGTCATCAAACGAGATGGATCCCGCGAAAGTTTCAACCGCAACAAGATCCTGCAAGGGGTGATGCGTGCCTGCCAAAAAACCCCCGTCACCGTCAGACAGATGGAAGAGCTGGTCAATGAGATCGAAGAAAAACTGCAATTGGAAGATGCCCAAGAGGTAACCAGCCTGCGCATCGGCGAGATGGTGCTGGAGCGCCTGCAACACCTAAGCGAGGTGGCCTATGTGCGTTTTGCCTCTGTCTACCGCCAGTTTCAGGGTATAAAGGACTTTGTCAACGAGCTGGAACAGTTGGAACCACCGCTGCGACGGGATCTGGAGCGGCTGCTGCGGGACTCCTCTGCCTCAAATTCCGAATCTCCTGGTTCTCCAGACTTGGTGGGAGAGTATTCGTGACGTGGGAACGACAGCGCAAGCCGGCCCTCCCTGGAAGCAGCGGGGAAATGGCGCTTGTGGGCGGGAAAAATTGCTGTGAAGGGATCGCCCATTCCAAAGGCTTAGCGGTATGCTTGGGGTAGTAATTGCGGCTTACACTAACGCTAGAGCTGCACGCCTTTAGATTGCCGGTGTTCAGCACTATCCTTGGAGATCCCTGATATCTTGGATCCCTCTGTGTCAAGCTGTTCCAGCCCCCCGTCCTTCCGAGTCGATCCCAATTTATGCAATACGATTTTCGGGGTTCTAACCCCTCTGGCGCTCGCAACAGCAACGGTAACCCCGGTGGTTTGCCCCGCAGTGGCTTTCGCTCCCCTGCCGCAATGGAGACCGGGCCAGGGGTGGTGCCAATTCAGGTGTATCAACAAGTGGCCGAAGAGTTGGAGTCTGCCCGTCAGCAGGTAAGCCTGCTCTCCTCCGAAAACCAGCGCCTGCGTGCTCTGCATCAGCAGTTGTCCGGAGAGATCGCTGCCATCACCCAAGAGTTCCAGGGGCAATTGGGCCACACCTTGAAGCGCCTACAACAAATCGGTCTGCGGTTTGCTGACGCGGGCGGCCAAGCTGCCCCAGTCTCTGAAACCTCTTTCCGACAGGACAACCCGACTGCCAATCCCGGCCAACCGGAGGCCCCGCCCAGCTACGATTTTTTGAATCGCCTCAAGCGCCGACAGGCCCGCAACGAGACCCCCTCCTTCTCATCCAGCGGCTTTGCCCCCTCCCCCTTCGATTCCCTTCGCCGCTCTCAACCTTCCACCCACACCCCTGCCGAGCCCTACCCCCGCACCGGCTACCAGGTTCCTTCCCTGGACGAGTTGATGCAGGATATGAGCGGCCCGGATCCCTATCTCGGTGAAGCAGACTCCTCGGCCTATTCCGCCGGCATTTATCAGCGGGTACGGGAGCAACATCACGGATCACAGGGCTCTGCCGTACTTTGGATGGCTGCTGCAGTCGTCTTGGTCGTCGGATCGTTTGGGTTGGGATTTGTAGCCGTGCAGCCCTTTTTGCGCAACAACCCACCGTCCGTGCAGGCACCCTAAGAGCTGTTCACAGGATGCCCCAAAACTTGCTAGGTTCTGTTGGTCTTTATATTTGTATATTTGAGCCAGAAGAGAGCACCTGGGAAGTCGAGAAAGCTCAAGAAGTTCCTGGCCAACTTGTCAAAACGAGAAAACAAATGCCGATACTGCTTCAGCTTCTGAAAAAAGCACTCTACTGGGTGCCTCTCTCTGTAAACATGCCGGTCGTAATCTTGCACCACCCTCCTCTTCTTCCTAGGTTGTGTTGATCTTTCATTTGAGCCAAAAGAGAGCACTGACGAGATAGAGAAAACTCAAGAAGTTCCTGGCCA
>NZ_JANSHN010000009.1:0-111004 GCF_047461655.1 Synechococcus sp. W55.1 | reverse complement strand
TCTAAAAAAACCAACTTCATCCTCTTTCCTCTATAAATTATTCTCTCTATCCTAACATAAGATCAACACGACCTAGCAATCCAAGAGGATTTGTTATGCTGAGTTAACTTGAGCTGCTTGGGCCTTGGCAGCGGTTTCCATCCTTACCTTAAGTCTGTCTGTGTTCTGTGGAGCTTTCTAGCCGATCTACGGTCTATGCACTATGAGCGATTGATCAACATGGTCTTGCGGGCCTACGGCCAAAGCAGCCGCCATGGCCTGGATCAGGAAACTCTGACCCTCTACTCAGAAGGCCCCTACACCCTCTACAAACTCACTTCCCATTTCGATCGCCGCTCCATTTTTGTGTTGGCCCAGAATCAGCGGGATATGTTTGTTTCTGGCGATGCGTTTAACAACAAGCTGATCCCAGGGGAATGGCAGGCGTGGCTGCACCAGAAAGCGCTGGGCATCGCTCCCGACACGGCACAAGCAGGTTAGCCGAAGACCATATCTGGCGTGGAAGGATCCCCAAGCCTACGCCCGGCCTGTTGAGATCCAGCCCATGCTGACAATGGCCGCCTACTTCCAGCTCAGAGGGTGGTGGGATCCACAGGTCGCTCCACCTGTCCAGAATCTACCCGCCACTGGCCAAAACCCCAGGCTGAACCTGTCGGGGCACCACCGAGAGACGATCCAGATCGGCACAATAGGCCAGATCCTGATCGTTTTCCGGCCCCAGACCCAATAGCCGTTGCCCGTGGCTAGAGCGCCGCAACAAACCCAGCAGATCATCCTGCCAAGTTTGGTAGAGGGCCAAGGCTGCCACTGCCTCGTCGTTGCCCAACTGGTTCAAAGAGCAGCCCAAGCGATGCAGGATAGCCCCGGCACAGGCAGTATCTTCCAGTGAAAAGGCCCCTTCCCACCCGGATCCCACCAGCCACACCTCGGCAAAGGATCCCCGTCTGAGAAAGTCCACCACGGCCCCCAAGTTCACCAGGGCTGCTGTGATCACCACCGGGATCCCTTCAATGCGCTGTAGGCTGCGCGTGCCGTTGGTGGTGCTCAGGAAGACGCGCTTGTCCCGAACGCGGTCGGGGGTGTAGTCGAGAGGGGAATTGCCCAGGTCGAATCCCGCCACCGCTTTGCCCCCCCGTTCCCCGGCCAAAAGCCGCTGGGAAGCCGGCCAGTTTTGGCTCACCTCTTGGAGCTGCTGCAGGTGGGCAAACACCTGTACCGCTTCTGCTCCTGCTGCCAGCGCTGTGGCAATGGTGGTGGTGGCCCGCAGCACATCAATGGCCACTGCACATTCTGGGATCCCGGATGAAGGCACCTGTTCAGGCGTATGGAAGTGGAAAAAACGCATGGAGCAAGGGGTAAGGATCGAAAACGTCAGAACTCACGCCGGGCGAACACCAACACCGCCAGAATCAGCAGCAAAAGGGTGTAAACCAAGCCGTACAGTGCATCTCCGAGAAGTTCTGCTGGGGGCGGAACTTGGCCGTAAACCGCAGCATCTCTCAAATTGAGGCGCTCCAAATCCGGCAGGATCAAATAAATCACCTCAAACAGTTTGCCAAATCCGGCATCTTTCACCAGCTTGCTCAGTTGCAGCAGGGCGCGGCTGGCATGGCCCATCAGGAACAGGGCAATGGTGTAGAGGGTGGCCAGAATCGAGGAAGTGAAAACCCCGAACAGCAGGGCTGCGGCAACAATCAGCACCAGCTCTAAGAAAGTGAAGACTGTTGCCCAGAGAATGGCCAAAAGGGGGATCGGGGCCTGCACCAGCAGCAAGCTCAGCAGAAACACAACCGTCATCAGCAGCACCAGCACCGACAGCAGCGCCGATAGGCCCAGATGCTTGCCGACAATGAACTCTGCCCGGCTCATGGGTTTGGCGATCAGCACATACACCGTGCGTTTTTCAATCTCCTTATTCACCAGCCCTGTGCCCACGAAAATGGCCACGATCAGGCCGAAGAAGTGAATGGCCGCCAACCCCAGGTCGGCAATGATTTTGTTGTGGGCCTGGTTGGCCACCTGCGGGATCAAAACAGCGGCTCCCAGCATGGCCACCGCAAATACCATCACCAGGTAGAGAATCCGATCCCGAATCGTTTCCCGGAAAACGTTGTGGGCAATGGCCACCACGCGCGACGCATCCATGACTGAACCCAAAGCTGTGATGATCCGACTGATACACTGGTAACAGATCCAGCCTTTATTCTATGCAGTTCCAGGCCCAGATTCAGATTCACCTACGCCCCTCTGTTCTCGATCCCGCCGGGGCTGCGGTTCAGTCCAGCTTGCATCAGCTGGGGCATACCCAGGTACAGCAGGTGCGCATTGGCAAGCATATCCAACTGCAGCTAGAGGCCCCCGACGCCGAGACCGCCCACCGCCAGGTGGATGAGCTGTGCCATCAACTGCTGGCCAACCCGGTGATTGAGACTTATCAAATCCAAGTGGCTGCCATCGGTGGTTAATTTGATGGGTTCACGCGATTTGGGGTTGATCTGATGGCCATTCCAAAAATACCCCCAATCCCTCTTCCATCCCTCTAATCTGACCATCTTCTTTCCTCTCACTTAAGGGATCCCAATGGCCGGCGTGAGGTTTGGCGTTGTTGTTTTTCCGGGTTCCAACTGCGACCGAGATGTAGCCTGGGTAACCCGCGGCCTCTTGGGCTGCCCAACGCGGCTGATCTGGCACCGAGAGACGGATTTGTCGGAGCTGGATGTGGTGGTGCTGCCGGGGGGCTTCAGCTATGGGGATTATTTGCGTTGTGGGGCCATCGCTCGTTTTGCTCCGGTGATGGGATCCCTGAAGGAGCACGTAGCGCGAGGGGGCTATGTGCTGGGCATCTGCAATGGCTTTCAGATCTTAACAGAGGCGGGCCTGCTGCCGGGGGCGCTGGTGCGCAATGCCAACCTGCACTTTATCTGCGACCGAGTGGGGATCCGTATAGAACGGCAGGATCTTCCCTGGACAAGCGCGTATCCCCAGGGATCCACCCTAACCCTGCCCATCGCCCATGGGGAAGGCCGCTATACCTGCGACCCGGATACCCTCAAGCAATTGCAGGATCAAGGGCAGATCGTCCTTCGCTATGCTCCGGTTGCGCCCAACGGCTCTGTGGACAACATCGCCGGCATTTGCGATCCCAGCGGTCGGATTCTGGGTTTAATGCCCCACCCTGAGCGGGCAGCAGATCCCGATTTGCCAGGGCAAGATGGGATCCCCTTTTGGCAGTCGATTTTGCGCAGCTTCGCCGCCTAACTCTTCTCCAGGAGAACTCACCCCTGCCCCGGCCCTCGAGACAACACCTGGCGAACTTGATTCACCATCTCCTCATGATCCACCACCGGCTTGGCAATGTAGCCATCTGCCCCGCTCTGGGCCAAAAATGCCTCGCGGTCGCCGCGCATCGCATGGGCCGTCACCAAAATGATGGGGATGGAGCTGCTTTTCAGATCCGCCTTCAACAGTTGGGCAATGCGGATCCCGTCCACCGCCTCGCCGCGAAAGGTGCTCTGGGACAGGGAAACATCCAACAAAATGACATCCACCTCGTGCCCCTGGGCCAGCTTCAAAATCTGCTCCACATCCTGGCTGTGAAAGACCTCAAAACCTCCCCGCCGTCGCAACACCTTCTCAAAAACACGGGCGTTGATCGGATCATCTTCCACCAGCAGCACTGTTGCCATCGTTAACCCAATCTTGAATCTGAACCCAAGCTAAGCTGTCTCTGGGATCCCAAAAGCCATCCTAAGGCATCCTTAGCGAGTTCAATTTGAGCAGTAGGACAAGCGTTCTCCTACAGAGTACTGAAGAGTACCGAAAAGGGTCTCAGTAGCTCTGAGAACTCCCCCCTCCTCTCCCAAAAGGAAGGATCCTCAGGTTGCCGCTACTTGACTATTTATTTTGGAATCTTATTTTGGAATCACTCCATTCCGAGTTGCCGCTACCCAACCGCAAATAGGAAAGCCGGAGAGAGCTCCGGCCCCATCCAGAACTAAGCCTAAACCACAAATCTCAAAAGAGACTGACCTTCCCTCTGCCTTGCTTGAGCCCGGCACAGCAGGAACGGCAGCCACTACCCTGGGTTACTTCTTGGTAATTCTCGGAGTTTCCCGAAAGGCGACCGCGAAAAACAGAAGGCCCAACGTCAAAAACAGGATAAAGGTGTAGGTGATGGCTTCCATACAAAACCTCCATTTCTAAGGGGGCTTGATTCCAGATTAACTCGGAGCCGCCAGCACCCCATCTCCAAAGTGAAGCAGAGTGCCGACGGCATCGCCGAAAAGGGCTCTAGGCTTCCTGAACCTTGCGAGTGGTGGGATCCCCTACTTTCTGGAAGACGCCGAACTCCACCATTTCCTCGCTCATATTGGGGTCAATACCGGCGAACACATCGCGGAAGAGAGTGCGAGCGCCGTGCCAGATGTGGCCAAAGAAGAACAGCAGGGCAAAGACCGCGTGAGCAAAGGTAAACCAACCGCGGGGGCTGGTGTGGAAGGTGCCGTCCGCCTTGGGGGTTTCTCGGTCGAACTCAAACAACTGACCCAACTGGGCCTGGCGGGCATATTTCTTGACGGTTGCCGGGTCGGTAAACACCTGACCGTCCAGCTTGCCGCCGTAAAACTCCACCGTCACGCCCACCTGCTCAAAGCTATAGCGAGACTCTGCCCGACGGAAGGGAATGTCTGCCCGCACCACCCCATCGGCATCCCGCAGGATAACCGGGAAGGTCTCGAAGAAGTTGGGCATCCGCTGCACCGTCAGCTCCCGCCCTTCGCGGTCACGGAACACCGGGTAGCCCAGCCACTCGATGGCAATGCCATCCCCTTTGTTCATGGGGCCAGCTCGGAACAGACCCCCCTTGGCCGGGCTGTTGCCCACGTAGTCGTAGAAGAGCAAAGATTTGGGCAGGGAGTTGTAGGCCTCGCTGCGGGTCATCCCGGCTTCCATAGCCGCATTTACCCGGCGGTTAATCTCCTGGTTGAAATAGCCAGAATCCCATTGGTAGCGGGTGGGACCAAACAGCTCCACAGGGGTAGTGGCGCTGCCGTACCACATGGTTCCGGCCACCACAAAACCGGCAAAAAACACCGCCGCAATCGAGCTGGAAAGCACCGTCTCGATGTTCCCCATTCGCAGAGCGCGATAGAGGCGCTGGGGTGGGCGTACCGTGATGTGAAATAGACCTGCAATGATGCCCACGATGCCTGCAGCAATGTGGTGGGCCACCACCCCTCCGGCGTTGTAGGGGTTAAAACCGGCTGGCCCCCATTCCGGTGCTACCGGCTGGACGTGTCCCGTCGTCGCATAGGGATCGCTCACCCACATCCCCGGGCCAAACACCCCCGTCAGGTGAAAGGCGCCAAACCCAAAGCAGAGGATCCCGGCCAACAGCAGGTGGATCCCAAATATTTTCGGCAGATCCAAAGCCGGCTCGCCGGTGCGGGGATCCCGGAACAGCTCCAGATCCCAGTACACCCAGTGCCAGCAGGCCGCCAAGAAGAGCAATCCGGACAAAACGATATGAGCAGTGGCTACCCCTTCAAACGTCCAGAAGCCCGCATTGGCTACGCTCTCGCCGTAGATATTCCAACCGCCCCAGGAGTTGACCACCCCCAGGCGAACCATAAATGGCATGACAAACATGCCCTGACGCCACATCGGATTTAGGACAGGATCCGACGGATCGAAAATGGCCGTCTCATAAAGCGCCATTGATCCGGCCCAACCTGCTACCAGAGCAGTATGCATCAGGTGAACCGCGATTAGGCGACCTGGGTCATTCAGTACAACCGTATGGACCCGATACCACGGTAGTCCCATAAAGCTCGGTCCTCCACGTTCTCCAACACTTGCGCGATATCCAGTCAAAATTAAGCCGACATCTTACCTGGGATCCTGACCTGAGCAGTTTCTTCAGAGTCGAGGGGTGCCGCACCCGCTTGAACCCCTGAGCGCACCCAAGAGGATATCGCTCTCAGAATTTCCATCACGGGCATCAAACAGTATAACGAAACGCTACCGACCTGAGTGGCTTCAGGCAGGATGCCGTCTCACTTTAGGCATCATCTTCCCAGATCTCTCGCCAGAGATTAAAAATATGACTTAAAATGTTACAATACTTAGCAACTGTGAGCGCTCTCCTGGCTCAGTCTGAAAGGTGTCGTGGTTTCTGGCAGGGGTATGGCAACGATCCGCTTCGTCAACGAGAACCGAGAGATCTTCGTCGCTGAAGGCGCTAACCTGCGCCTGAAGGCTCTGGAAAACCAGATCGATCTCTACAAAATGATGGCCAAGCTGCTCAACTGCGGCGGCAACGGCCAATGTGGCACCTGTGTGGTGGAGATTGTCGAGGGATCCGAGCATCTCTCCCCTCGCACCGAGGCAGAAAACCGCAAGCTCAAGCGCAAGCCCGATAGCTACCGCCTTGCCTGCCAGACCAAGGTGTTGGGGGATGTTTCGGTCAAAACCAAGCCCTAGCCTTGGCCCGCCCGTTTTCCCTTTGGGCAAGTCGTACTCAAGAGTGGTATGCTGACTGCCAGTTGGGCTTGTGGCATTTGTGAGTTATGGAGACGAACTACCTGGGCATCTTGGCCACTCTCTTAGTCGTTCTGGTGCCCGCCATCTTCCTGGTGATTTTGTACGTGCAAACCTCCAGCAGATCTGGTGACTGAGTGGGCAGCTCCTGCCGATTCAAATTGGGCAAGGGGTATTCCTAAAGCCGGTCAAAAAGGGGATCCCCTGTGTACAGGAGGATCCCTTTGCGTTGGACAAACTGAGAGTACTTGGGGGAGCGCCCTCAAGGTGCTAAGTCAAGCTGTGGCTTGGGCTGCCTTGGCTTGGTCGAAGGTTCCCGCAGGTTCATACAAAAACTCAAACAGGTTGCCGTCGGGATCCTTGCCATAGAAAGAGGCAGTGCCATCCCGGTGGCTGTGGATTTCCCCCACCAGGATCCCTTGGGATTTCAGGCGCTGGTGCTCTTGCCGAAGCTCCTCCAGGTTGTCGAAGACAAAGCCAAAGTGGGGCCCTGCTGCGCGATAGCCCGGCCCCAGCAGTGCCAGCCCATCCTCTCCCGCCTTCATGTAGGCCCAGTCGGGATCCTGCCAGACGTTGACCATGCCCAGCTTTTGGTAGAACTCCACCGCCTTGGGGATGTCTTCTACCCGGATGGCGACATGCCCGAGTTGTCTAAGTGCCATGTCATCCTCTGTGCTCAAGTGAGCCAACTGCAACGGTTCTCCTCCAGATCAGCTTGACACACTCCCCACCCCGAAGGGTAGGGATCCCCGCAGCAAGACAGGGCTCTAGACCTGACTTCTTGAGAACTTGAGACAGGGATCCCAATCCAGTCCATAGGCAGGACAGAAGATGGTTTCAACCCATTGGATTGGGGATGAACCAAGACTTATCCTGTTGGCTGCGCGGCCAAGAACCGCTCCAGCTCGCTCAAAGCCTCTGCATCCATCTTGGTTTGCATAGGGCAAAACTTTGGCCCACACATAGAGCAAAACTCTGCCGTTTTGTAGATATCTGCCGGCAAGGTTTCGTCGTGATATTCTCTGGCGCGTTCTGGATCCAAAGACAATTCAAACTGCCGGTTCCAGTCGAAGTTATAGCGGGCCCTCGACATCTCATCATCCCGATCCCTGGCACCGGGGCGATGACGGGCAATATCGGCAGCATGGGCGGCAATTTTATAGGCAATTAAGCCGTTGCGCACGTCCTCTGCATTGGGCAAACCCAGGTGCTCTTTGGGGGTGACATAGCAAAGCATGGCTGCCCCGTACCAGCCAGCCAAGGCCGCCCCAATGGCGGAGCTGATGTGGTCATAGCCTGCCGCAATATCGGTTACCAGAGGTCCCAAAACATAGAAGGGAGCCTCATCGCACTCTTCCATTTGCTTGCGCACGTTGAATTCAATTTGATCCATCGGCACGTGGCCGGGCCCTTCCACCATGACCTGCACATCGTGCTCCCAAGCCATGCGGGTCAACTGGCCCAGGGTTTTCAACTCCGCCAGTTGTGCTTCATCAGAAGCATCGTGCAAGCATCCCGGTCGCAAAGAATCTCCCAAACTGAAAGAAACATCGTATTTCTTGAAAATCTCAATAATATCGCGGAAGTGGGTATAGAGAGGATTTTGTTTGTGGTGGGCCAACATCCAGCGGGCTAGGATCCCACCTCCACGGGAAACAATTCCCGTCAGGCGATGGCGCACCAACGGCAGATATTCGATCAGGATCCCGGCATGGATGGTCATGTAGTCCACCCCCTGCTGGGCCTGTTTTTCGATAACATGCAAGATGTCTTCTGCAGAAAGTTTTTCGACGTTGCCGTGCACACTTTCTAGGGCTTGGTAGATGGGCACCGTACCAACCGGCACCGGAGAAGCTTGGATAATGGCAGTACGGATTTCATCCAAATCGCCGCCTCCGGTGGACAGATCCATAACAGTATCGGCGCCGTACTTGATGGCCAACTTCAGTTTCTCCAACTCTTCCGCCAATCCTGAGGAACTGGGGGAAGCGCCGATGTTGGCATTAACTTTACAGCGGGAAGCGATCCCAATGCACATCGGCTCCAGGTTGGTGTGATGGATGTTGGCAGGGATGATCATGCGACCCCGGGCCACTTCCGAGCGGATCAGTTCCGCCGGCAGGTTTTCCCGCCGGGCCACGTACTCCATCTCTTCGGTAATCAGGCCTTGACGGGCAAAGTGCATTTGCGTTACATTTGCTTGCCCACGACGACGGGCAACCCATTCGCTGCGCATGTTGTCAACTCCAGTGCTCGCTTTCCTACGCTGGTATGAACCAGATCAGGTTCTGAGGATGTAATCTCAGCCTGGGGATAATCCCCAGACACTCCTAGCGTGGTGTGATCATATCACCGAAATAGAGATGAGGCGGGGAGCTTTATAGTCTTTATTAAAAGAGTTTGAGATAGTACTAACTCTCACCCCTGGCCTCTCTCCCCATGAGATCCTGACCCTCACAGGGATCCCAGCCAGCGCCGCCAGCTCCACCAGGGATCCTTTCCCTTGCTGGCCCTGAACAGTTCGGCCACTTCCTCGCCGGTGGGCTGGGCAATAAAAGTCTTCAAGACGCTGTAGAGGCCGGGCTCTTCCTGTTGCCACAGGCTCCAGGGATCCGGATAGGCCCGAAACAGGGCCCCCTCCACCAGGGAGCGCAGGTAGTAGCTGGTCTCAAAGGTGCTCAGGAACCGCTGGCGCAGACGGCGACCGGCCAGACCCACCCCCACGGTGGCGGCATCCTGCAATTGGGGGTTGAGGAGAACGACGGGTTTGGGATCCCGTCCTTTGGAAGTCAGCCCAGAGGGATCCCCGCCGCTGACCGCTTGGCAAACCCGCTCCACCTGATCCAAGCTGTAAACCGCTGGCATCACCAGCAGGAGGCTCTGTTCTGGGGTAGGTTGAGTCCGGGAAGTCAAGCTCTGTAATTCAATCCCTTCTGGCAGGGATCCCCATTCCCGCTGGGCCAGGGCTGCTCCGCCGGCATCGCTGAATAGCACCAAAGCAGGCGGTTGCAGCAGCTCCAAGAACGGGCGGGACAATACTTCTGGCTTGATGTCGGGGGCCAGGATCTCGATGAGCAGGCGGCGATATCCTGCTTGCATAGCCAGCCGTGTAGCCTGGATGGCCTGCTCACAGGCCTGGGCCAGGTCGATGGGCAAGTTGGGAAATTGGGTTATTTGCAGTTGCTCGGCCACAGTCTAGTCCAATTATGATTCAGCCAGTAACCAGGGATGCTCAGCCAGACACTTCTTCCCAAGCCTTGTGGGTGAGCAACTCCTCCAGAACCCGCACCCCCCGCAGTTGGTTGGAAAGGGGCAGGTGGCCCTTGGGGGCGGAGAGATCCCAGATGAACTCGTCAGGGTAGCGAGTCCAGTGGTAGCCCTGCTTCCAGCCAATGAGCGGCCAGAGGCGCTCCCAGTTGCGGTTCACCCCCAGCCACAGTTGCCGCTGCACCGAGTAGCCAAAGCGATCCCCGGAGGCCGCCCGCCACAGGCGATCGATCGTGCGCAGATCCTCGACCGGGATCCGGCTCACCTCGGAAAAATACAGCCAGCCCCGCCGCGCCGCCCCCTCTCCTGCCGCCCGACATAGCAGTTGTAGGCTCAGCCGATCCGCCTCCAGCCAGGCTCCCGCCGATAACAGCTCCTGTAGAGGACGATAGTCGATATTCAGGGCTGAAGTCAGAGGGACGGTCACCATTGCCAAGTTGCAAAAGGTCTCCCTTGATTTTAGTCCCTGCTGTCCGTCCCCTCAGGTTTCGGGCGGGTACTTGGGCGGATCCCCGAAGATGATGCGATAGCCGATGTACGCCACCCCCAACAGCCCTGCCAGGATCCACAAGAAAGCCGAAAAGGGCATGTAGGAAAAAAAGACAAGATAAACCCGGCGACTGAGCCAAGAAAAAATAAGATAGACTGCCGCCAAAATGCCGATCCCTTGCAAGGTGCGAAAAGCCGGCACCCGCGAGAGAGGCATGCGCTGCCGCGCCACCCAGATGGAGCTAAGAAAAGTCCAGGGAGGCACCAGCAGCAAGAACATATCCGCCTGCTTCACCACCGCCTGCCAGCCGGCGGTGTTGGTGGCATAGGCCAAGTAGCCCGCCCAGAGGACAAGAGTTACCGCTCCCAAGCCGATACTTAAGCTGAGCAAAAAAGGCTCCTCCCATTGGCCTGGGATCCAGTCGCAGAGAACCCAAACCACCCAAGGGGTGGCAAAGAGCAAAAGCGCAATGGCTAAGCCATTGGCGTTGAGCTGGGTAAAAAACGTCTCCAGAGTCATGAACAGCAAAAGGAGCGAACGTCACCCTTGATGGTAATGATTCCTCCTTGAGGAAGCAATTCAATCCGTATACAAATCCACCTATTGTGGGCAATGCCCGCAAGGTTTACAGCCCGCCTGGGCACCCCGGTAAACGTTGCCAAGTAACACCAGCAGGGATAGGAGTAGGAAAAAGAAAAGGGATCCTTGACGCTGGCCAGGGATCCCTTCCTGTAGTCTTTCCTAAAAAGCTCAAGACATTTTCTATGGCGTTGCTGAGGGAATTAACCCAAGCCACTCTCCCCTTTTGCAAGAAGTGAGTCTGGCATCGGAATCCCTACTCCTCCGGATCCATCCGCCTCAGTCCATTAACCCAATCTACAGCCCTTGCAGCACCGTATCGGGGCGGGCCGACAGGTTCTGGATGCGGGTATCCTGGGCCGGCGGGGTGTCCGGTTCGGTGAACACGCCGATCTGCCGCAAATACCGAGCCAAGGCATCTTGTTCGCTGCCGGGGGTATCGAAGGTGATGCCGGAACTGGGGGCCAAGTTCACCCGGTTGGGGTTGGACAGGCGAGGGAAGGGATAGTCATCCCCACCGTTGGCCAAGAAGTCCAGGGTCACCAGGCGGAAGGTGCGTCTGGGATCCCCTTGCACTTGGCCGTTGCGCACCACCACATCCCGACCCGTGGGCGTATCCACCCGCAAGGAGAGGACGCGGGATCCCGGTGGCCGCGAGGGATCAAAGCTAAAGGCAAAGCCGCCAATTTGCGGGAAACGGCCCGGCGTAGCTCCCGGCTGGGTTTGCGCCACCCCGTGTTCCACTATCTGCTTCAGTTCCTCAGCGGTGACGGTCAACAGAGAGAGGCCGTTGTTAAAAGCAAGGGCCGTTTCGATGTCCAGCTGAGAGATTTGACCGGACTGCTTGCCGGCCTCAGGGTTAGCCACCGGTGGGATCCGCTGCACCGGCTCACCGCCGCCACCACCAGTGGTAGCCCCAATGGGAGCGCGAATGCCGCCGCCATTTTTCAGGGAGATGACGGTGGAAGGATCGACCGTTCTGGCGTAGGCCAGGTTGGCATCGGCAGTGAGGTTGCCCAGGTTGGTTTCCTCAGTGCGCACCTCTGCCCGCAGGCCGTTGAGAAATTGGGTGGTGGAGCCGAAGGTGCGGCCATCTTTGGTGCGGATGATGTTGCCAATTTCGTTGGCTATCCGCACTACGTCGGGATTGGGGGTGCCCCTGACGGCTGCTACCCCTTGGTCGTCGGCGGCATAGGCACCGCTGACCGGATCGATGCGGGCAATAACCCCGTTGGCGTCGAAGCTGACCACCAGGCGGCCCACGTAGCGATAGTTGGAGCCGGTGTTGACCACCGCCACCGGTTGACCACTGGCAGAGGAGCGCAAGATGGGGTAGTCACCCGTGCGGGTATCGGGCAAATCAGTGCGCAGGCGGTCGGTGGGCTTGGCAATCACCCGGTGGGATCCCCCGGCAATGATGATGTCCACATTTCGCAATTGGCTGGCTAGGCTCACCTCGTTTTGCAACTGCTGCAGGTGGGCCAGGAGGATAATTTTGTTGATGCCTTGGGCAGTGAGTTGATCGACAAAGCCCTGGATCAGGGCAGCACTTACCTGGTCGGTGTCGTCCACTCTGCCTTCCACCCTCACCTCTGGGCCGGGGCTGGAAATGGCAGCCAAGCGAGTGGTGGTGGCTCCCACCAAGCCAATTCGCTGCCCTCCTACGGTAATCACTGCTGTCTTGGCAATTCTGCCTCGAATGGAGCTGGCCTCTTGGCCATCGGCGGCAAAGTCAGCGCTGGCCAATTCCCCGGTGCCGCTGAAGCTGAGGTTGGCGCTCAGATAGGGAAAACGAGCCCCAGCGTAGCCGCGGCCCGTGTCGGGCCGAATTAGATCACGAATCTGGCGCGTGCCTTGGTCGAACTCGTGGTTGCCGAAGGCAGCCGCCTCAAAGCCAATGGCGTTGATGATCTCGATATCGGCTTTGCCAGGGGTGAGGTTGTAACGGCCTTGCAGAGACCGATCCGTGCTGGCATTGTAGAAGGGGCTGGGAATATAGTTGTCCCCACTGGAGAGCACCACCGTATTTGGGAATTGGGGGCGCAGAGCGTTCACCACCGCCGAGAAGCGCGGCGCATCTTGTACGGCAGCGATCGAGGCTTCCAAGTCGCTGGCATGTAGGATTTGCAGGGTAAAAGCGGGCGGCTGAGTCGAGAGAGCCACATTGGGATCCGAGGCGATAAACCCAGCCCCTCCGCCGGTTGGGGGAACCGAGCTGCTGCTACCGCAGGCGCTGGCCAGGCTCAGCACCAAACACCACAACCCGACCCACAGGGACCTGGCCAGAGGGTTCAGCCAATCCGGGAGCCATCTCTTGGCAGGGGCAGACCCTCGAGCACGGCAAGCTGGTTTCATGACAATTCCTTCACTCCATCCACAAGAGAGGACGCATCCGCGTTCACGTTACCAAGGCTGGGATTGGGGTTTCGCTATGACCTGTTTAAGGTTAGGTCAAGCCTAGGTTAAACTTCCCCTGGATCCCAGCCAAATTGTTGCAAGTCCACCTGGCCCTCGGCGTCGAAGTGGATCCCTTCGGCTTGCAGCAGCGCTTTCTGCAGGTCGTCGTAGCCCAGGCGAAAAGGGGAGTAGGAAATGCAGCCCTGGGCGTTGATCACCCGGTGCCAAGGGATGTCGGTGTTTTGGCCTTGCAGGCGAAACAAAGCATAGCCCACCTGGCGAGCATAGCCGGGGTAACCGGCAACCCGCGCCACCTGCCCATAGGTGGCCACTCGGCCCGGCGGGATCCGCCGCACCACTTCGTAAAAGCGCTGGTAGAGGCTAGTAGATGGAGCGCTAGTGGAGCCAGACTGGGTCACAGGGATCCTCGCTCAAACTTGGCAGACAATAAGATGTGGAACGGATTGGATCCCCGGGTCCATGAGCTATTTAATCGCGGTACTGCCGGATCGCATAGCCGCTGAGGCGGCCTACAGCGCCCTGGAACAAGCCGGCTTTTCCCTGGAGCGATTGCATCTGCTGGGGCGGGGCTACAAGAGTGCCGACGAGTTTGGGCTGATTGACCCGGCCCAAGCGGCCCGCCGTCAGATGCGGCGCCTGGCCATTTGGTTGGTGCCCTTTGGCTTTTTGGCCGGGGTGGGGTTCAGCGTTTTGAGTGGTTTGGATACCTTTGCCTGGGCGGGACCTATAGGCAACCACCTGATCGGCGGCCTATTGGGCGCGATGGGCGGGGCCATGGGCAGCTTTTTTGTCGGGGGCGGGGTGGGCTTGTCCAGTGGCTCCGGCGATGCCTTGGCTTACCGCAACCGCCTCGCTGCGGGCAAGTATGTGCTCATTGTGGAAGAAGAGAACGAAACCCGCCTCCGCGAAGCCACGCGGATTTTGCGCCAGTTTGAGCCGGAAAATCTGCAAGGGTACAGAGAGCGCCCCTAGACTGGGAGATCTGGGCAGCTATTGAGAGAACTCAGGGAGGTCCAAAAGCATGTCTTGGCTGTGGCAGCAAGTCCCATCGCCGCTTGGGCGGTGGCGGAAGGAAGGGATCCCCAGCTTTGCCGCTGCTGGGGGTGCACTGGCAGTTACGGGGTTTTTTTCGCCGGCTTTTGCCCACCACGCCCTGGGAGGGAAACTGCCTGCAACGGCCTGGGAGGGATTTCTCTCCGGGCTGGCTCACCCTGTCATTGGCTTGGATCACCTGGCCTTCGTCGTGGCCATCGGTCTTGTGGCGGCGGGGCAGCCCTGGCGCTATGGGATCCCGCTGGGCTTTGTGCTAGCGGGTCTGGTGGGCACTGGGATCCACCTGGCCGGCTGGGATCCCCTGGGACTGACGGAGCTGGCCATTGCCTCTTCCGTGGTTCTCTTCGGCTTGCTGCTGGTGCAACCGCGGCAGATCCCAAGTTGGCTCTTGCTAATAGGGGGATCCCTGGCGGGGCTATTCCATGGCTATGCCTACGCCGAAACCATTATCGGCGCCCAACCCATGCCTTGGGTGGGATATCTACTGGGGTTGAGCACCGTCCAGTATGGGGTAGCTCTCCTGGCCCTTTGGGCAGCAGAACGCTGGGGGTTGCGGATCCCTGGCTTAACTCGCTGGGCCGGCTGGGCGATTACAGTGGTGGGGGCTGCCTTCCTGACCTTGGCAGTGGTGGGCGCGTAAAAAGCGCTAATTTTGCTCCCTTGCGCTCGGGATCCCCGATCCGGTACAAGGATAGCGGTGAAGATCTGTAAAACGAGGGGAGATCCCATGGAGCGCACCTTTATTGCCATCAAGCCAGACGGCGTGCAGCGGGGGCTGGTGGGCACCATCATCCAGCGCCTGGAGAGCCGGGGCTACCAATTGGTGGGCCTGAAGCTGGTGCAAGTGAGCCAAGAGCTGGCGGAAGCCCATTACGCCGAACACAAGGAGCGCCCCTTCTTCCACAGTTTGGTGAAGTTCATTACCTCGGGGCCGGTGGTGGCTATGGTCTGGCAGGGCAAAGGGGTGATTGCTGCCGCCCGTAAGCTCATCGGCAAGACCAACCCCCTGGAGGCAGAACCGGGCACCATTCGCGGCGATTTTGGCATCGACATTGGCCGCAACCTCATTCACGGCTCCGATGGAGTTGAAACCGCGCAGCGGGAGATCGCCCTTTGGTTCGATGAGTCGGAATTGGTGAGCTGGACACCGGTTGCCCAAAGCTGGATTTATGAGTAGGTACTTGCTGCAGGCAAGGGGTAGTCGTGTTCGCAGGTTCCAGACCGGAAGTAGTGCAGAGCGCTAGGGCCGTGTTTCGAACTGGCTTCGGCTGGCCGCAAGCGGCTCTGTTGGAAGTGCCTTGAACCACCCCTTCTCTGCCAAAACTCGAGCGGCAAGCAGGATCTGTTTGCTACTGAATTGTTGTTTTCTATCTCCCCAGGCGTAGAAGCTTTCCACCAACTCTGCCGTCGTAGAAGGGTGCCCACGAGTCACGATCCAGTGGACAGTAGCCAGCAATTCTAGACCATAGGGCGACTCAAAGCCCTCCACGAGGTCGCTGACACGCTCAAAGCGTTCTCTCGTCTCTGGCTGTCCAGCGAGATATCTATGGGCTTCCTCGACAGCACCGGGCACCAGTTCCAGCTTCTTGTCTGGTCGATCACCGCCCGAGCCGTACCCAGAGATGTAATATCCCTCGATTTCTTTGAGAACATGCCGCAAGTTCTCGGCGTAGGGTCCATGAACGCCCTTTGTAAATCGCAGGCGAAGCGGCTCCCCGGCTTCCTGCAGGAAGTACATCAGCTTGTGCAGCTCAAGCAAAGAGACAAACGGAACAAGTAGACCGTTTACATAGCGCTCCATAAGGCCCACCAGCACCGCTCTTCCCGGCGTCAAGGAAGGGATCTGGCCGCGGCGCATGCTCTTCGGTAAAGGCTGAGGCCCGGTGGGCTCAAAGACAAGGATGTGGACGTCGGGAAGTTCTGCTAGCGCCTGCTCGATGCGGGAGCGCACATCGGGCCAATGAAGACCCCCGAGGCCGCAGCCTAGGGGTGGCAAAGCGACTGAGCGCAGACCAAGATGCCTGATCTCCTCGGCAAGGGACTTCAGCCCAGCTTCTATATCCTCGATCCGCGACTTCCCCCGCCAGTGGCGTTTTGTGGGGAAATTGATGATGTAGCGCGGATTGGTCAGGTTTCCGGTCTCGAAAACGAACATTTTGCCCGGTTGGACTTCCCCCCGCCGGCAGGCTGCGGCATAGGCCTTGAAGTTCCCAGGCCATGATTTCTTAAACTGCAGCGCGATGCCCTGGCCCATGATGCCGACACAGTTGACAGAACTTACCAGCGCCTCCACATCGGCTTCCAGGATATCTCCGGCACGGTATTCAAGAACCATGGGCCTCCCTTGGTCAAAAATACCAATCAGCACGTACTTCCACCGTAGGAGTGTATTGACTCCTCGCCAGCACTTGGTTAACTTTGCACCTAAGGTTAGCCTGGCACACTCCAATTCTTTCGACGAGATCAAAGGGAAAGTAGCCGTAAAGAAGAAATTCTGCCTGCTTGCGTTCCTTGACCTCTGGGTTGCGGAAATCCCTGGCGGCAATAGCGCCCCAGTCTAGCTCACCAAGACAGCCAAGCTGGGAGCGGAACTCAGTGTAGCGGGCACCCGCGTTGGAGAGGGAGAAAGCCCACCGAACTTGATTGTGATCAGCCCAAGCGATGACCCGATGCAGATCTGCCTCGAGATGCACGATCCGAGTCTGGCCACCGCGATAGGTCAATTCGGGATGGTTCGCGCAATGGATAACGTAGAGCATGATCGAGCGAGGGCAAAAATAAAGAGGAACATAGTCGCCGACTTTTGTGCCAGGGTGGCATGAAACTTCCAGCTCCTTAATCCGACGTTGCTTGATTTTGGACATGCCAATGGTTCGCGCTGGCCCCCCTTTTTGGAGTACTGCTGCGTCAGAGAGGAGCCCACCAGTGTTTACCGAAAAAACGCCGTAAAGCCCTGCCCTTGAGGGCAGGGATGTAAGGCGCAGACCGTTTTATCCCTTCAGGAACGCTGTTCGCGGTAGCGGTGCGTAGCACTTTAAAATAGCAATATGTTGGTCAGAGAAGCCAAGCTGCTCAACGGCACAGCAGAGCAGTACCAAGCTCTGGACGAAGCCATTCGCACTGCGCAGTTTGTGCAAAACAAGTGTCTACGGTACTGGATGGATAACCGGGGCGCGACCAAAGCGGTTCTGTATTCCCTCTGCAAGGACTTGGCCAAAGAGTTCCCCTTCGCCCGCCAGCTCAATTCTGCCGCCCGTCAAGCTAGTGCCGAAAGAGCTTGGTCTGCCCTCTCCAACTTCTACCGCCGTTGCAAGAACAAAGAACCAAGGAAAGGCTATCCGCAGTTCAAGAAGAACTGTCGGTCGGTCGAGTACAAGCTGTCCGGCTGGAAGCTGTCTCCTGACGGCATGTCCATCACGTTCACCGACGGCTTCAACGCAGGAACATTTGCCTTGTACTGCAATGGTGAGGCAAGACACCATATCCTAAACTCCAAAATCAATCGGGTGCGGGTGATACGCAGGGCAGATGGGTACTATGCCCAGTTCTGCTTGGATGTGGAGCGCAAGGAGCAGGGAGAATACACAGGCAATGTTATTGGCATTGATTTGGGCTTGAAGGCTTTCTACACCGACCAGAACGGCAACTCTGTAGAGTGTCCTAAGTTTTTGCGGCGTAGCGAAAGGAGGTTGAAGCAGCACCAGCGCAGATTAAGTCGGAAGTTCAGGAAAGGGGCAAAATCCCAATCCCAGAACTACCACAAACAAAGAAAGCGACTAGGGAAAGTGCATCTGAAAGTGCAACGCCAGCGTAGAGACTGGGCAATCAAGCAGGCCCGGTGCGTGGTGGCGTCTAACGACGTCGTGGTGTATGAGGACTTGCAGGTGAAAAACCTAGTCAAGAATCGTCATCTGGCTAAATCCATCCATGATGCTAGTTGGTCCCTATTCACCCAGTGGTTAGACTACTACGGCAAGGTGTGGGATAAAGCGGTGGTAGCTGTACCACCGCAGTACACCACGCAGGATTGCAGTAACTGCGGGCATAGGGTCGTGAAAACCCTATCCACAAGAACTCATGTCTGTCCTAAGTGTGGGTTTGAGCTGGACAGGGACCAGAACGCAGCTCTGAACATCCTGAAGCGGGGGCTGCACATGCTTGGAGTGGAATGGAACGGTACCTTGGGGCATAAGGGAACCGCCCCGCGCGTAGCGCTTGGGGGAACGACTGGGGAGATAAGCACCGCTGCTTTTGAGGGGCAACCGGATGAAGTAAGTGCTGTCGCAGAACCAGTAACAAGAATCCCCTGCCTAAAAGCGGGGGGGTATGTCAAAATCCCTTGCAAGTTGTCTACATGGGTAATGTGGTAGATTTTGGGACTTTCTGGAATTGGCGCCATACCTCCGCTCTACGATGCAGCTTTGAAAAAGGCAGAGCCAGATGCGCTTCAGTCGGAACGAGAGTTGAGACCGACAGGCTTTTGAGCAGTGGAGCTCTCGCTTGGCTCGGGCAGATAGAGACGTTCTTCCGAGGCGTCGTACTCAAACAGCTCTGCATAGCGTCCCCAGTCAATGGCGGTGGCAAACTGCCGTTCGGCTTCAGCGTGGGGGAAGTGTTCGTCCCAAAGATCCAAGAAGAAGTCCGCTCGCATGGAGCGGCTGCCTTTTTCTTCCAGAGTCTGCAAGATGCTGCGGAACACGGGCACCCGTGCCAATAGCTGTTGTCGGAAGAGATCCTTGCTGCGCAGGATGGTGGTGTTGGCAAAGTCCTGGCCAATTTCGGTCAGTTGCACCACTCTGCCGGTCACCTCGGCAAACCCCAACAGTACCGCCGCATCCAAAATAGGCAGCAGGTCGTCCACCGCCAGCTTCAGCCGTTCAGCCAGGTTAGAAATCTCTGCCCGCCCTTGTGGCCACTCCACGAGCAGTTCCAAAAGGCCGCTGATCCCGCCTACCCGCGCATGGGGCAGAGGCAAGGCATAGGGGGAAGCCGCCTTATCACCGACCGGAGCAGGCAGGGCCACCTCTCCCGTAATAGCGATTTCGGGGTTGGTCATGATCTCGTAGATGTAGTCCACCAAGGACTTGAAGCGGGGATCCGTGCGCTCGTGGGGCCGCGGCAGATCTATTCTCACCTCCCCCCGGATCCGCCCCGGGTTGGATCCCAGAATCACCACCCGATCCGCTAAAAACACCGCCTCTTCGATGTTGTGGGTAACGATGAGGATGCTTTGGGAAGGGAAGGCTTGCGCATTCCACAGCTCATCAATTTCCCCCCGCAGGTTTTCCGCCGTCAGCACGTCCAAAGCGCTAAAAGGCTCATCCATAAACAGCACCTTGGGCTCCAAGACAAAGGCGCGGGCAAAGCCCACCCGCTGCTTCATCCCCCCCGAAAGCTCCTTGGGGTAAGCGCTCTCAAACCCATCCAAGCCCACCAAGTCAATGGCCTTCAGGGCCTTTTGCCGGCGGATCTCGCGGGGGATCCCTCGGGCTTGCAGCCCCAGCTCCACATTTTCTTGCACCGTCAGCCAAGGCAGAAGGGCAAAACTTTGAAACACCATCGCCACATCTGGGTTAGGCCCACGTAGAGGCTGGCCGTTGCTCAGCACCCGCCCTTGACTGGGGGGGATCAGGCCCGCCATGATGCGCAGAAGGGTGCTTTTGCCGCTGCCGCTACGGCCCAGCAGAGCCAAGACTTCCCCAGCCCGCACCTGCAGGTCAATCTGGCTTAAAACGGTAAACTCCCCCTTGCCCTCTGGCAAAGGAAAGCGCTTGTAGACTTTCTCGACCTCGATCAAAACGGGGGAAGCTGCAGAGCTCATATTGCCTCAGAAATTGAAAAGACTAAAGGTGATATTTTTCTTCCGCCAACTGATACAGCCGTCGCCAGAACAGACGGTTAATGCCCACCACAAACAAGCTCATCATGCCAATGCCCAAGGTAATGCGGGGCCAGTCTCCCACCGCCGTTGCCTCAGCAATGTAGGTGCCCAACCCCGTAGCCGTCAGGGTGGTGGATCCCCAGGCCACAATCTCCGAGACAATGCTGGCGTTCCAAGCGCCGCCGCTGGCCGTGACTCCCCCGGTGACCCAGGCGGAAAAGATCCCTGGAATGATCAGCTTTCGCCAGCGCTGCCATCCTCGTAAGCCCACATCCACAGCCATTTCTCGCAAGTCCGTGGGGATGCTCTGGGCGCCGGCAATGGAGTTGAAAAGGATGTACCACTGTGCCCCCAACGACATGAGCAAAATGCTGCCCCACTCAATGCTGATCTGGGCGCGGATAAAAAACAACGTGGCAAAGGGAAAAAGGAAATTGGCCGGGAAAGCTGCCAGGAATTGCACCACCGGCTGCAGCAGTTTCGCCAGTTTTGGATTAAAGCCAATGGCCACCCCAATGGGAGTCCAGATCACCGTGGCGAACACCAGCAACACGCTAACCCGCAGCAGGGTGAGGATCCCTAGCCCGAAGGTCAGCATCACCTCTCCAAAGCCCACAGTGGTAGCCACAAAATAAACAATCCAAATCCCAATGCCGCCAATAGCTGCCCAGGAAAGCTGGGTTAGCAGCCGCTCGCGGCGTCGCTCGGCCTCAGGACTGAGGGGATCCACCCAGTGCGGGCGAGTCAGATAGGACAACAGCCGATCCACCAACTCTGCCAAGGGGGAAAGCCAACTGCCGATCAGCCGCGGGATCCGCGCCGTGGTCAGCAAATCGTACAGCCAGGATTCGGGGGCGGCAGCCCCGCTGCTCTGTTCCAGGCGAAACTTGTCCGACCAAGCCACCAAAGGCCGCCAGAAAAGCTGATCCACCAGCAGGATGACCCCAGCCATGGTCAGGAGCGCCCAGCCCAGCTTGGGCAAATCCTCTGCTTGAATGGCGGCTTCCACATAGGATCCCAGCCCCGGCAGCGTGTATTCCTGGTTGAGCACACTGATGGCTTCGCTGGCTGCCACAAAGAACCACCCCCCACCAAAGCTCATCATGGCGTTCCAGATGAGGCCCACCATCGCTGCCGGCACTTCCAACTGGGTAAAGCGCTGCCACCCCGACAGGCGATACAAGGTAGCGGCTTCCACCAACTCTTGAGGCAGAGTGCGCAAGGATTGGTAGAAGGAAAAGGTCATGTTCCAGACCTGGCTGGTGAAGATGGCAAAGATAGAAGCCGCCTCCAACCCCAGCAAGCTGCCGGGAAAAAGGGCAATAAAGCCGGTGACGGTAATGGAGAGAAACCCCAACACCGGCACCGATTGCAAGATATCCAACAGGGGGATCAAAATTCGCTCGGCCCAGCGGCTTTTGGCAGCAATGTAGCCATAGACCAAGGTAAAAAGGGTGGAAAAGGCCAAGGCAATGAACATGCGCAAGGTGGAGCGGGCTGCGTAGTAGGGCAGGTTGCGCGGATCCAAGTCGATCCGGGGCACCACTGCCGGGGGCTGAAACCGCTCAAAAGCCCCCACTCCCACCTGCGCCACCAAGGCCAGGAGAACCAACGTGCCCAGAATGATGGCCCCATCGGCAGCCCCCGCTGGCAGCCGACGCAGCGCCTCCGGAGAAGGAAAAGTCCTCATGTTCCCTGACCAAGCCCGGCATCCGCGCCCAGTGTACACCGTTTGCGGTTAGCCAGGATCCAGCCGGCTACTCTTCCGGCAAGTCGGGGGGAGACTCCTTCCACTGGGGATCGTCCAAGATGGCTTTTTTGGTCTGCTTGAGTTGTTTCCACAGCTCCTTGATTTGCCGGTAGGCTTCCTCTGGCGTGATTTTGCCCCCGGTTTCCAGGCCACAAATCAAGGACACTTTATTGCTAAATTCCTGTAGGTTGGCATCGAAAACTAGGTTCTGCGGCTTCACTTCGCCCCAGTAGGGGTAGCGGGGGGAAATGAATTCATCTTTGTTGGGAGGTTTGTTGGGAGGAGTTGATTCTGCCACGGCACAACCAGGGTAAAAGAGTCGTTCACAACAAGAAGGTCAACATGAAAAGCTCCATCGAAGCAGGCTCAATCACTCTAGTTTATGGGCGTTTTTTCTTAACCGGCTTGGGTACTTTTGCGGGATCTCGCAGAGGATAAAACGGCTCTTGAATAGACGCTTCCCCACGTGTCGAGGGGGTGGAACTCTTCCTGGCTTTGGGTTGGGGGGTTGAACGCTTCAGGCGTGGGCGCGGCGGCGTTTTGAGTACTGGGCCGATGGGAGTGCCCGCCTCCACATAGAGCAGGGATCCACGGCGGCGCACCTGCAGATCCCAGAAATTGCCTACCCCTTTGCCCGGCAGGGATCCAATCAGGCGCAATTTGAAGGCTTGGGGCTTGGGGGCTGCGGCTCCATCCTTCTGGACTCGCTGAGAGGGAGAGTTGGCGGAAGCTTTTTTGCCCGATTGACGGATCTTGACGATGATGAACCCTTTCTCCTGGGATTGAAAAACGACCTCGCCCCGGATGGAAAACCAATCCGGCACCACTGTTGGACGGGATCCCTCGGGGAGAGTTCGCCCCATTTCTTCTGGGGCCCACACCCCCAGCAACTGCACGTGCAGATCTTCGGTTTTGTCGCGGGTGCGAGGATAAACCACCCACAGATAGTTGCGTTCCGGCTTCAGGTGCTTCCGTACCAGGCTCATCACCCGGCCCAGCAATACGGCATTGAGATCCAGGCCATCCGAGGTGCGCAAAATCCCGCGGGTAAAATGCTCTGGGGAGGGAATGTATTGCCCTTCGATGAGGCCAATAGCTCGGTATTGCATCTTCTCCCCAGGCGGCGGGATGGGTTCCAGACAGACTCGCTCTCTTTCTGCCGCTTTCTTTTCCCCCAAGGTAGCGGTGGTGCTGACAACGGGCTGCAAGGACTCCGTCCCGCTGTCGCGAGCAGCACCAGGATCCTGAGCTTTTGCCGACGACAGGGAGCCCTTGGCCTCGCCGGTTGAGCTGGGTCTGGGGGGCCGTACAGGTCGAAAGGGAGGTCTCAGATCGGAGGACATTGTGACGGTTCCGTTGCTGTCAATTCAGAATGCTCGGCGGCAGACATTTACCGTTGCAAAAACAGGCCATAACTTTGCTCTTGACCCAAGACCTGCTCAACACACCATTCACTAGCCTAACAACGCCCAACAGCGTCTTTCCATCCTGCTTCCATTGACAAACTCCCAGCAGGTGCCCTCGTCGGGAACTGGGGAGCCAGCAGTTGTCAACACTGTAGCCGACGTGTAGCCAATACTAGCAACTGTTCCAAGGGAATGGTTCTCAGGCCGCAGAATGTTTATCCCCCAGACAGAACCATTTCATCTTTATGGTCATTTCGATTCGAACTAGGACATTATACTCACACCCAAAACATTGAAGGTGCAGAGCCAGAAGGCTTTTCTCAGTAGCCCAGGCGTCTCACCCTAAGCTGAAACGAATAGAGTACCTGTAGTTTTTTCCGGCAACGCTGACTGGAGGTGTTTCTGCACAGCCGGGATCCAACTGACCGATCCCCAGGGCTCCCGCAAAGGCTGGGGCGCATGATCTTTCCCGAGCCGATGGGATCCATTAGCCATTCCTGGGGTTCACCGTTTAGGCGGGCGTTGCCCACACCTGCGGAGTGAAGCTGCCGTGTAGGCCATAGGGAATGTGGTGCCGCAATGGGATCCGCGCAACCGGGCCGGCTGTCAGGTCGGCTGCTTCTAGGATCACCACTTGAGAGCGCTGGCTGGCCGCATCAAAAACCACCGTCACGATCCACCCTGCCTCTTCGCCCTGACCTTCTGGATCGGGGATGAACACCGGTTCTCCCACAAAGCCGCGGGGGGCAAAGCTGTACTGCTGTGTGCGGCCTGTGGCGGTATCCAGCTTGAGGATGGCTTGCAGAGGAGCATTGGGGCCAGGAGCATGGGTGGCCCCGATGTAGATGTAGCGGTGGGATCCCCCCATTCGAGCCGGGTGGATGGCCGGAAACTCCACCGAGCGATCCAGCAGCAGTTCCCGCTTCACGCTGCCCCCCTTGGGATCCAGATAGAACCGCCACAGCTTGCCCGCCGGAATCTGGGCAAAGTCAATCTGCAGGTAATCGGCATCCGGCTCCAGGGCAGGGTAGTTCTCATAGAGGACGGCATCCACCACAACCCGATCCCCGACTTCGTAGCCGTTGACAAAATGGAAAACAAACCCCGGCTCCGCTTCCAGTTGCAGCGGCTCGTCGCCCTGGGGAAAGAGCCAGATGCGGGTCGGCTCCCCCGGTTTCAAGGTCAAACAGGTGCCCGCCGGTTGCCAGCCCAACACAAACGGCAGGGGATTGAAAGCCAAGGGATTTTGGAAAAAGATGCGGTAGCGGGGTGTCCAGACAAAATCGTGCAGGAAGGCAAAACCGGGCAGGCGGTAATCCCGCTTTTCCACCAAGCGCCCGCGCGAGTCCAGACGATAAAACAGCAACGTGGAGTTCTGGGCAGCCCGCACCCCAAAAGCAATGAGATCTCCCGTGTGGGGATCCCGCCGGGGATGGGCAGTGAAAGGCTGGCTGGCCGAGATCCCTCCTGCAAACGTTTCGATCCCCTCGGTGGCCAAGGTGGCCGGGTTCAGCCGGTAAGGGGCACTGGCCTCCCACAGGGCCAGCAGCTTATCTCCCTGGTAGATGACGTTGGTGTTGGCGGGATTTTTAAACCGCAAGTCGAGAAAGTTGCTCCACCAGCCGCCCGGCTTTTGGGTGCCAAACACCCCTCGGTAAAGCACCCGACCGGCTTTTTCCTCTGCTTCAAACTCGCGGGTGCGCACAAACCGGTTGCGAAAATGAACTTTCCCCCCCACAAAGGTGATGGCGCAGACCATGCCGTCGCCATCGAACGGGTGTCCGTAGCGCTGGGATCCCGCCTCCAGCTTGCCCGGGCCGTTGCGAAACAGGGTTCCCCGCAACCCTGCCGGGATCCGTCCTTCGATCTCCGTAATCCAATAGTCGTACTCCTGGGATAGGGAGCGATAGCCCAATTGCCAGTCGGTGGTGCTGTAGGGAAGGGAAGCGACGCTGACCATGGAAGATCTGCATGCAACGCCCTCTATTGTTGCTTAAACTTTTGTGAAGTCGCCAGTTTTTCTGGGCCGGGATAGCCACCTTGGTTGGGATCCCCAAGATGGAGTCGCCCCGATTCGACTATGGTAGGAAATGCCCCCAAAGCGCCTGACAGGATCCACAGTACCCATGTTTGATGCCCTCTCCGAGAAGTTGGAATTGGCCTGGAGAAAGCTGCGCGGCCAGGACAAGATCACCGAAACCAACATTCAAGAAGCTCTGCGGGAGGTGCGGCGAGCCCTGCTGGATGCGGATGTCAATTTGCAGGTGGTGAAGCAGTTTATCGAGGATGTGCGGGAAGCTGCCCTGGGATCCGAGGTCATCCTGGGGGTGACACCGGATCAGCAGTTCATCAAGATTGTCCACGACGAGCTGGTGAAGGTGATGGGAGAAGCCAACGTGCCCATCGCCCAAGCGGAGCAGCCTCCCACCATTGTCCTCATGGCCGGTTTGCAGGGATCCGGGAAAACCACCACCTGCGCCAAGTTGGCTTTGTACTTGCGCAAGCAGGGCAAGAAGTCCCTGATGGTGGCCGGAGACATCTACCGCCCGGCGGCCATCGACCAGCTCAAGACGCTGGGCCAGCAAATTCAGATCCCCGTTTTCGACCTGGGCAAAGTGGATCCCGTCGAGATCGCCCGGCAAGGGGTGGAGGCGGCCCGACAGCAGGGCTACGACTATGTGATTTTGGACACTGCCGGTCGCCTGCAGATCGACCTGGAGATGATGGCGGAGCTGGAGCGGATCAAGGCGGCGGTGCAGCCCCACGAGATCCTGCTGGTGGTGGATGCCATGATCGGCCAAGAGGCGGCCAGCCTTACCCGAGCCTTCCACGAGCGCTTGGGCATCACTGGGGCCATTCTCACCAAGCTGGATGGGGACACCCGCGGTGGGGCCGCCCTTTCCATTCGCCAAGTGTCCGGTCAGCCCATCAAGTTCATCGGTGTTGGCGAAAAGGTGGAAGCGCTGGATCCCTTCTACCCGGATCGCATGGCCTCCCGCATTCTGGGTATGGGGGATATCCTCAGCTTGGTGGAAAAAGCTCAAGAGGAAATCGACCTGGGAGATGCCGCCAGCATGGCGGAGAAGATGATGACTGCCCAGTTTGATTTCACCGATTTCCTCAAGCAGATGCGCCTAATTAAACGCATGGGATCCTTGGCAGGGCTGCTGAGACTGATGCCAGGGATGGGCAAAATCAGCGAGGAACAACTGCAAAAGGGGCAAGACCAACTGGCCCGCGCCGAAGCCATGATCAACTCCATGACCCCCGAAGAGCGGCGCAACCCGGATCTGTTGGCCCGCAGCGTCAGCCGCAAACGACGGGTGGCCCGCGGATCTGGCCACAAGCTGGAGGATGTCAGCCGACTGGTCAGTGATTTTCAACGCATGCGCGACATGATGCGCAACATGGGCATAGGTGGCGGTTTTCCCGGTATGGGTTGGGGGGGTGGGCGTACCTCTCTTCCCGGCGGGGATCCCAGTTGGCGCGGACGTTCAACGGCCTCTCCCTCTCGGCAACAGCCCAGCCGCAAACCGGGCAAAGGTGGGGGCAAAAAAGGGGGCGGCAACCGCGGATTTGGGGGCAAGTAGGATAGGATTATGCCCTTCCACGTTGTTTTGGTTGCCCCAGAGATCCCGGCCAATACGGGGAATATCGCCCGCACCTGTGCAGCCACCGATACCCCTCTCCATCTGGTGGATCCTCTGGGGTTTCGCCTTTCGGATCGCTACCTCAAGCGGGCGGGGCTGGACTACTGGCAGCATGTCCAACTGTATCGCTACCCCTCTTGGTCTGCTCTGGTGCAGGCCCACCCTGAGGCCCGGTTCTGGTGTTTTAGCGTGCGCGGCAAAGCCCTTTATACGGAAGTAACCTATCAGCCGGGAGACTGGTTGGTGTTCGGTAGCGAAAGCCGGGGGTTGGATCCTCTGTTCTTGGAAACCTATCCCAGCGTGCGCATCCCACTGCGGGGGCCGGTGCGCAGCCTGAACCTCAGCAATGCCGTAGCGATTGCCCTTTTTGAGGCGCTACGTCAGCAGGGATCCCTGACAAAAGAATAAGTGGTCGGGTTGGCCCTGATATAATAGCTACTTCTCCCCGTCAGGAAGATGTGTGCTCTGCAGTATCTGCGCCCCGACTTGCTCTACCTCAAGCCCTACGACGCTGTGCCAGCCCCGGCTGCCGACAAGCTGGATGCCAATGAGTTCCCCCTCGATTGGCCGGCGGGCTTTAAGCAGAAGCTCTCCCTCCTTTGGGAAAAGGGGATCCCCAGCAACCGCTATCCCGATGCCCACCACCGGGGCCTGAAGCAGGCCATCGCCGCCTATGCCGGAGCGGAGCCAGAGCAGATCAGCTTGGGCAATGGGTCGGATGAGCTGATTCGCTCGCTGCTGATTGCCACTTGTTTGGGCGGGCGGGGCGGTATTTTGGTGGCAGAGCCCACCTTCTCCATGTACGCCATCTTGGCCCAGAGCCTGGGGATCCCAGTGGTGCGGGTTCCCCGCGACCCGGAGACGTTTGCTCTGGATCTAGAGCGATGTCAACAGGCTTTGAGGGAGCATCCGATTCGGGTGGTGTGCCTGGTGGATCCCAACTCGCCGACGGGGAATGGCCTGACGGCTGCAGAGTGGGAGTGGGTGGAAGGGCTGCCCGAAGAGATTCTGGTGATTTTGGATGAGGCCTATTTTGAGTTCAGCCGGCACACAGCCCTGCCCAAATTGGCGGAGCATCCCAACTGGGTAATCTTGCGCACCTTCTCCAAAGCCTTTCGCCTGGCGGCCCACCGGGTGGGCTATGCTGTGGGTCATCCACAGCTTATGCAAGTGTTGGATGGGATCCGCCTGCCCTACAACCTCACGTCCCTTTCTCAGTGGGCGGTTCAGATGGCCTTGGAGCATGCCGAGGAGCTTTTGGCCGACGTGACGCTAATTTGTCAGGAGCGGGAAGCCCTTTATCAAGCTCTGCAGGAGCTGCCAGGGGTGCGGGTGTGGCCCAGCCAAGCCAACTTCCTCTACTTCCGGGTGGCCGGTTGGGATCCCCAAAAGCTGCAGCGGGCCTGGCAGGAGCTGGGGACTGGTGTGCGCTACACGGGTGGGGGGCTGCGTCTGACGGTGGGCACCCCTGAAGAGAACCGACGGGCCTTGGAGCGCCTGCGCCAAATCCTGCAGTAGATCTCCCGGCTCCGAGTTGCTTTTGGAGCCAGCCTAGGTGGACAAGCCTGCGGTCAAGAAACGCTGGATCAAGCTGTGCACCTGCTGCAATTGTCGTTCGTTCAGATGCTCCAGCGCCTGGGCGATTTCCGCTCTGAGTCGGCTCTGGGTATCGGTTTGGGCCTGCTGCAGCAGCCAACTTTGGACAGGGCTGGGGTGCTCCACAAAGTCAAGCGCCCAGGGATCCCGTTCGTCCAGCTCAGGTTCTGCCTGGGGCAGTTGCTCCCCCCAGCGCTCTTGAGCCTGTCGAAACTCCTCTGCCAAACGGTTTGTTGGGCGTCCTTCTGCTTGGAGAAACTCCTGATACCTTTGGTGGGTCACCAGCCAGCGCTGCCGGATTTGAGAGCGTTTCAGCCTGCCGGTTCTGCTTTCGGTGAAGCGCTCGTAAAACCTGAGCGTGTCTCGGTAGTGGCCCAATCGCTCACAAGCCAAGCCTACCTCCAGGGGCTGTAGCCACCAGGCCCGCTCCATCTGTGTGCTGGTAACCACTTCCTGCAGAAAATCTCGCAGCCCAGGGGATTTGCGCCTTAAGTCTTCCCAGTTGGTCCGGATATCCCGGGCCATGGCAGCCACCAGCTCGTAGTCATGTCCCCGCTGCCACGCCTGAGGATGGGCCTGCACCGTTTTCCAGAGCTTCTCCCACTCTCGGCACTGGATCAGAACTCGCAGCATCAGCGGCCAGTCTTTCAAGCGCTCCAGACTGGTGACGACGTCGCCGATGTACTCTGCCCACTCGCCTGTGAGGGGACGTCCTGCCTCTTGCCATCGGTCCAGCACCACCGAGTCTTGGCGGTCTTTGGATAGCCACCTCACCTTGCCGGGAAGGGGTTCCAGGTGGATCTTGGCCCGGTAGTAGGGGGAATGCTCCGTTTGGCCCCCCTGATCCCAAACCTCTACCGCCCGCTCAAATTCCTGCCGATAGAAGTGACAGATACCCCAAATCTTGTAGTACTGATTCGCGAACGGCTGCCGCTGGCCGAGAAAGGCCAGACGTCCCTTCAAAGCCTCAAGGGTCTCTTGCAAAAACCAGCTGCGGGCCTCTTCCTGGGGGCAGAAAGTTCCCAAGTTGTTGAGAACTTGCTCAAGCTCTGCCAAAAATTCCTGTACACCTTCTCTCCAGGTGGAATCCGTTCGTGTAAGCGGGACGAAGTCCCTATCTTTGGGGCTGACTTCAACGCTCAGCCAATCTCGCACCCGCACCAGTTGTCGAAAGCGCTCTGCAGGCTTGGCGGAGTTTTTTTGCACCACCACCATCAAATCCACCAAGGGGCTGTAGTCTGGGATCCCAGGACATCCAGCAAAGTAGGCGGCGTTACGCTGCAGCTCCAACCAGGCCTTCCCTCTCCAAAAGCACTCCCAGGCTTCTCGTTTAAGATTTTTGTTGGGCAAAGCAGACTGCTCTAGGCTTAGGAACTTTTGCCCTGCGGAAACGTAATCCCTCTGGAGCTTGAGGATCCAGGCCTGACATTCCTGTTCTAGAGGTGGGTTGCCTGCCTTCCGCGCCAGAGTTTGAACATCCTCCAGAAGTTTAGGGTTGCCCTCCTCGATGCCACGCCTGAGAAGTTCAAGAGCTGCCTCCGACAGATCTTCCAGGCTTGTATTTGTCCAGTACTGGATATTGATGCCTTGGACAGGGTAACCCAATACCGGTGGGTCGGTCTCCCATTCCGACCGATCCGGTTGCAGAGAAGGATGATCGAGCCAAGAGTTGGATTCTAAGCTTGGATCCCAGAACTCCCGCCAACCGGCAGAGGTGTCCACAATGGCCAGGGCCTCGATGGGGCGGGTAATGCCGACATACAATTGGTTGAGAAAATAATGGAGTTGCAGGGATATCGCCTCCCCAGCTCCTCGGGCGTAATAATTAAGCTGCCGGTTAAAGTTTTGTCGATAGGCGTTTCCAAACTTGTAGAGGATAACTTTTTTGAACTCCATTCCCTTAACAGACGTAGCAGTTTGCAGGAGCGGTGGTTTAAGATTCTGCTTCAATTCCTCGGCAAAGATCTTCTGGAGTTCGGGATCCTGACGCACGTAGTTCAGCTCCTCTCCCACAGGACAGGGTAAGATACAGACTGTTCCTGTGAGATCACTAAGCATTTTTCTAAGCTCATCTTCGATTAAGTTTCTTTCCTGACCATCCAGCACAAACCTTTGAACCGGCATGCCCTGCTCATGGGGACGCCAGGGCTGTTGCGGATAGATTTCTCGACTCTTGCTGAGAACTCGCCGCCACAGGTTGACTACATTGCTAAAACGAGTAACTTGTGGATTGCTGCGATAGTTGTTTCTCAGCTCCTGCGGGCCTGCAATCTCAAAGGGATGGCTCGGCAACAAGTAGGCGCGGATATGCTCGTAGAGATATTTTTTCAGAGCAGCCCAACGAAATCCCGTTGGGTTAATGGTTTGCAAGGGATCCCCGGCAAAGGCATAGGGCAGGCGATCAATAGCCCAATCCAACTTGTATTTTCCCCAAGGAGATAAGCAAAAAATGATATTCAGCTCAAGTTGGGTAAAGTCCTGAACCTCATCGCAAAAAATGACTGGATGAATAGGATTAAGAGTGCCATTCTGCAGCACATCTCTGGCCAAATCTTGGTCATCCCAGTAGCCCTCGTGGGTGGTTCGATCCCGGTAACCCGGCCAAATCTCTTCGTAAATCCGCTCGAAGGCTTCTTCATCCACACTGCGGTCGGCCTCAGGCAATTCTCGGTAGCTATCGGGATCCAAATAGTCACTGACCTCATAGCCTTTGATCAGCGTGCGAATGGTGTGCCAAGCCAGCTCTACATCGCGGCGACCACAATACCAGCTCTGAAATCGATAAAAATTGACATACCGATCCGGTTGGTAGTGTTCTTGCCGCTCAGGGGGAAGGCAGTTCAGCAGGTAATCCTGAAAAGTGCTAAAAAAAGTTTGACACTGCTGAATTTCCTCCGTGGAGAAGCTGCACCCCTCCTCCCGATAGCGGTGGCTGATGCGCAAAATTGAACTTACCCTGTCGCGGGCTTGCTGCACCAAACTGGGGCTGTAGGTCAAAAAGAGAGGGCGGTACTCAAGAGGTCTCTGTTTTGAAGTTTTGAGGTAGTGGCTGCAATAGTCGGCAAAGCGGTAGTACAACATCAGAGATTTGCCGCTCCCGGCCCTTCCGTTGATCAGTAGGGGCATGGATGTGCTCTGCAGGATTTCTTCTTCCTCCATGGACAAAGCCAAATTTCCCTCTGTGATCTCCTGCATTTCCAACCAAATGGTCTCATCCGCCACCATGTAGTCGGGGTAGGCGCGACGGGCGTACCGCTTCCACACCTCCAAAGGTTGCGGGTGCTGGAGAATATCCGGCTGCTTGGCTTTCATCCCAAAGAGGCAGGTTTGGCATCCCAGATCAAACCGTTCCCTCTGCTCTGGGGCGTGGTCGTAAACTCCAATGAGAAATGGAAACAATCTCCCCGGCTGCTCCCAGACTTGCACCAAGCTGACAGCCAGATACAGGGATCCCTCCTGCCAGCATTTGACCTCTGCCTCCAGATAAAACGGCGGGAGCTGCCGGTAGAGCCTGCCTTCAATGTCATCTACCAAGCGGGATACTGCTTGGTAAGCCTGGCGCCGCTGCTCTGGAGAAAGGGCCCGTACTTGCCGAACCCATTCCCCACTTTCCAACACCAGCCGCTCCTGCGGATTGGGAGCATTCAAGAACTGTGTCCATTCATACAGCTCGTCGGGCAGAGGGGGGAGATGGTTTGGCGGATCCCCTGGTTCGTGCCGCTGCGCCAGCCACGCCTGCAAACGGTCATCGGGCACCCAGCTCCGCACCCGTTCTTGATAATCCGGATCTCGCCGTCGGTCTAAGAACTCCCGGTATTCGTGACTGCCTCTCGGCCAGAGGCCAAACAAAACCAGAACGGGTACCTCGCCTACATAGCGCAGCTCCCCCACCAAGCGAATGTTGTTGCGGAGATTACGCTTCCAGTAAGGGTAACGAACGTCAAACAACTGGCTCAAAAGGGTGCGACCCCCCTCTTCCAGCCGTTCTATCAATGCTTCTAGGTTGCACTGGGTTCTGCTTCCCAGAAATTCCTCCGGGCAATATACATACATGGGATCCCGCCGGGTATACTTGGAAGCCATCCTAGTGCCGGACTACTGGCGAAAATTGCCGCTGTGCCAAAAGTCTTAATTTTTATAATCCCCACGTAGCCCATAACCATCTGTGTAGCCATTTGCAGGCTCACAAAACATCCCGATTCAAGCTTTTGTGAAATGCAAGGACTCCGTCCCGCTTACGCGAAAGGACTCCGTCCCGCTTACGCGAACGGTAAGCTCAATTCAACTCCGAGCAGGGTTGGTGCTCCCCACCGCTAGCGCGAACAGACTGAGGTGCGCCAATGCCAGATTGGATCCCTTGCCAGACCCGCTCTGGGGTGAGGGGCAGCCGACGCAAGCGAAGGCCGGTAGCTTGGAAGACGGCGTTGGCAATGGCGGGAGCGATGCAGTTGGTGGTGATTTCCCCCACTCCTTTGGCGCCAAAGGGTCCATAGGGATCCGCCTGTTGCACCAAGTGAACTTCGATGGGGGGAACTTCCTTGGCGGTGGGGATGCGGTAGTAGCGGAAGCCAGCGTTGAGGATCTGGCCTTGTTCATCTCGGATCAGTTCTAAGGACTCCGTCCCGCTTACGCGAGCGGCAATGGCCACTGACTCGGCCACCACCGCCGCCACTCCATCCCCCACAAAGCGCACCTTCTCATCCAGCACAAAGCGATCCAGAGGATCCGGCACCGGCTCCGCATGGCCGGCAGTGCTGTAAGCCCGACGCGGCACATCCCGATGGGTCAGTACGGCCACCACACCCGGCAGGGCCTGGGCTTGGCTGGTGTCGATACGGCGGATAAGGACTCCGTCCCGCTGACGCGAGCGGGCATGGGCATAAGGGGAGCGCAGCAGCCGCAAATGAAGTAGCCCAGCAGGAGCAAAATCGCCCGTGTAGGCAGGCTGGCCGGAGACGATCTGTGGGCCATCTTGCTAAGGACTCCGTCCCGCTTACGCGATGGGAACATTGCGCCCCACACTCTCCAGCTCTGATTCAGGGAAAGTGCTCCCCACCGCTAACGCGAACGAGGCCGGGATCCCTTGAATGCTGTCCAAGATGGCTTGATAGCCTGTACAGCGGCAAAGGTTGCCCCGCAGGTGATCCCGCAGCTCCGCCTCGGATGGGATCCCTTCCCCACAGAGCTGACGAGCACTCAAGATCATCCCCGGCGTGCAAAAGCCACACTGGAACCCCTGTCCCTCTAAAAAGCGGGCCTGCAAAGGACTCCGTCCCGCTTACGCGAACGGATCCCATTCCCCGCCTCTGGCCAACCCCTCGATGGTGGTGATGGCTTGGCCCTGCAAGCGCGCCGCCGGGTACAGGCAACTGTGGACGGGATCCCCCTCCAACAGCACCGTGCAAGCCCCGCAATCCCCCGAGTCGCAGGCACGGCGTACCCCCACCCAGCCCAGCTCCCGCAACAAGCTCAGCAGAGTGATCCCCGGCGGAACCACCTGCCCATAGGGTTGGCCGTTCACCTGAAATCGGATGGGAATGGGAGTGGGATCCATAACGGTCTTCTTTTTTCACTCACATCTACCCCATTCTGTTTTGAGCAAAATGTTTCGAGTGAACCATTGGATTGCCCTGTTTGTTTTCATCCCTCTTCCCCATGAGGTGAGGGGATCCTGCCTATCGCAGATCGGTTTGCCCTCCCTCGCTGGGATGGCTTTCTTGGATGATCAGAGCAGGATTTTGTGAATTCAAATCCCAAGTGCAGGCCAAGCCTTCTTTGCCGAGATCTCTTCGCTTCCCTCAACTCCATTGATGACTTAGCCTATTTACCCTAGGAGACACTATGGCAACTCTTTACTTCAGCCCGCTTTTCGAGGTACAAGCTCTGCAAGCGGAGCCCAACCGGGGACGCTCTCGCTCCTTCCTGCCCACTCCTCTGCAGGTTTGGGAGAGCGGCGAAGCCTACACCGTCCAGTTGTGGGTGCCCGGTGCCAATCGGGAACGCTTCCACATCGAGGCCACGGCTCAACAGCTCTCCATCAGCGGCGAGATCCAGGTTCACGGCCCTGAAGGTGCTGAATTGCGCTACCAAGAAGTGGAGCCCCAACCTTTTCAACGCATCCTCAAGCTGGCCCGCCGCATCCAGCCGGAGAAAGTCTCGGCCACCTATCGCGACGGCATCCTCACCCTCACTCTGCCCAAAGCCGACGCAGCGCGGGTGATCAAAGTCCAAGTGGGCGCCTCAAACCCCACTACTCCGACGGAAGCCGTGACGGTGGAAAGCCAACCTGCCTAGGATCCCCCTCTTTTCGGGAGAGGGGCTGGGGGTGAGGATCCACTGCACGCGCACCTCATCTCCCACCTTAAAATCCAGCGCCCGGCTGGCATTGCCTCGGTTTTGCACGATCTCCACCCAGCCGGAGCTGCCCACCAGGGCCAGCACTTCCCCAACTTCTCCCTCAGCAAAGGTGGCCACGGAGCGGACGGGGATCCCTTTGATCCAGGCGCTCCAGCTTCGACCTTCCACCCACTGTCCGGGCAGGTTGGTGATGCCGTTGCCGAAGTGGTCGATGGCCTGGACCAGGCCGCGACAGCCGTTGGTCTCCATCTGGGGTGGCGGCCACTCCCAGCGGGTTAGTTCTGCTACGTCTAGGGGATCCCCCAGCTCCGCCAAAGGGATCCCGTTGGCCAGATGAGCGGCAACCGGGGCAAAAATATCCCGCCCGTGAAAGGTGCGGCTGGGAGAGGGGGTGCGCCAATAGCGGGGCCGGTTGAGTTCCACAGCAGCCAGCGCCGGAGTTTGGGCCAAAACGCCGCTGAACAGGCCATTGTCAGGGCCAACCAAAAAGCCCGTCTCGGTTTGGATGGCTACCGCCCGGCGGCTACTCCCCACCCCCGGATCCACAACTGCCAGGTGAATGGTGCCTGGCGGCAGGTAGGGGTAGGCCGTCATCAGGGCAAAGCGAGCCGCTGCCACATCCTGAGGCGGGATCCCATGGCTGAGGTCGATGAGTTGAGCCTGTGGGGAAAGGGTATGAATCACCCCTTTCATAATGCCCACATAGGGATCCTGCAGGCCAAAATCCGTCAACAGGCTAATAAAAGGCATACCCTTTTGAGGCTTGAGGATCCCAGTTTAAGGATCCCAAAAGATAACAGCGCTTATGGATGGGGTGGCTAGCGGGCAGCAAGAGCAGGTTGCGGGCGCTCATACACCTGCCCCAAACGCGCCAACTGCTGCACCAACAAACTCAAGAACAGGCCCACATCGGTAACAATCCCCACCGACTCCAGGGATCCCCGATCGGCCAGCTTGGTCACCACCGCCGGGTTGATGTCCACGCAGATCAGCTTGACCCCGGCAGGCGTCATGTTCCCGGCTCCAATGGAGTGCAACATGCTGGAGAGCATCAACACCATGTCGGCCCCCTGTAGCAGCCGTGCGTAATCCTGCTGGGCCTTGATCAAATCCATCTCCGTATCCGGCAGCGGCCCATCGTCACGGATGGATCCCGCCAGGGAGAAGGGCACCTGAGCGCGAATGCACTCGTAGAACACCCCACCGGTAATCACGCCCGCTTCCACTGCGGCCCGGATGCTGCCGTACTTGCGGATGAGGTTGATGGTTTTGAGGTGATGCTTGTGGCCGCCCTTGACCGGCGTGCCCCGCGACAGATCCACCCCCAGCGAGGTGCCGTAGAGATTCTGCTCCAAATCGTGAACGGCAATGGCATTGCCCCCCAACAGCGCCTGCACATAGCCCTCCCGAATCAGGGTAGCCAAGTGGGATCCACCGCCCGTGTGGATGACCACCGGCCCTGCCACCACCACCGTTTTGCCGCCCCGCTCCTTGATTTGCCGCAGCTCCCAGGCAATCTGCTCCACCAGGATCTCCACCCGCCGCTCGCTGGAGACCCCCGATCCCATAAAGGTAAACTCCTGGGAAGAGCGCTCTTTGCTGGCCTGGCGCACGGTGCGGATCCCTTCCACCCCACACACCACGGCATCCCCCACCTGCAAATCTCGAATCAGGGTGCAATAGGCTGAAAACTCCGTCTTGCCATTGCAATCGGATCCCTTGACCACGATCACCCCATCCATGCGCTGCCGCTGCACCGGGATCCACTGGCCGGCCACCCGCACCTGCGTGGGATAGATGGTGGTGACATAAAAATCGTCGGGCGCTACCCCTGCTTTCTCTACCCGCTCCAGACGGGCATCTTGCTGGGTTTCCTCCGAGAGACGGGCCCCCTGCTCGATCAAGGCGCTGAGAATGGTATCCAGGGTCTCTTCGGTGGGAGCGGAAACGGCCAGTTCCACCGTGGAAGTGCTCTGCCGTTTTTCCCCAAGCTGAAACTTGAGGATCTGGAAGCTGCCGCCATTGTCGACAATGCAATCGACGGCCCTGGTGAGCAGATCGCTGTCCACCAAATGTCCCTGGAGGGTCACCGTCCGGCTGAGCACCGTGGCCACCGGATCGGTTTGGGGAGCCACCGTCTCGTCGAGGCGCAGCGTCAGGCACTTGGCCGCCCCACCGGCTTTCAGGAACTCCGTCAGCTCCGTCTGCACCACCGCAAATCCCCGCTCCTGTAGGGTGGCTTCCAGCTCTGGGCTGACCCGATTCACCAAGATCGTGCCGTTCACATCCACGGCATTGCAGGCAAAGTGAATGGCATCCGCCTCCTGAACCGGGATCCGCTTTTCAGGGGGCACCCGCATCTCGATCAAGCGGTTGGAATAGGCATCAAAAGCCGGCGGGTAATAGAGCAAATAGCCTTCGGAGAGGGGGCAGAAGCAGGTGTCTAGGTGGTAGAACCGCTCGTCCACCAGCCGCAAAGACAACACCTCGATCCCCAGCCACTTGGCCAAGTAGGGGTGAGACTCCAACATGGAGCGAAAGCCGTAGCCCGCCCACAGCCAGCGCCCTGCCCGATCCAACAGAGCATCTCCTGCCCCCTCAAAAGCCAGGGCCGGCGGCAGCTCATAGACGGTGTAGCCCTGTTCCTCAAACCAAGCCTTGAAATGGGGCTGTTCCCCCTGCCGCTCTGGGTGATAAAAACGGCTCAGCACCACCGTGGATCCCAGGATGAGCCCGGCATTTGCCGTAAACACCATATCCGGCCATCCCGGCACCGGCTGGATTAGCTTCACCTCCGCCCGCTGCGAGAGATGCCGATAAAGAGCCTGCCACTGCTGCAACGCCCGTTCTCGGGAAGAGCGGTGGACATTCCCCACCATCCAGGGGTTGATCACATAGTCCACCTCGTAGTAATCGGGTGGGCACATCAAATACCGAATGGCACCAGGCATAGATCTCAGAGCGCAATCTGCAGCAGGGCACCCCCTAGATTAGCAGCTATGTGAGCGGCATCCTCGAGAATCATTTGTGGGAATCTTTCGCCAGCTCTGGCTGCGGTGGGACGGGATCGGCGATGTTGGGCAATTCCAGACAGTAGCCCGCCCCGTAGATGGTCTTGATATACTGGGGGTGGCGCGGATCCGGCTCCAGCTTGGTGCGCAGGTGGCGGATGTGAACACGGATGGTCTCGATGTCGTCGTCGGGCTCGTAGCCCCACACCTCCTGCAGGATTTCGCTGGGGGAAACGGTCTGCCCATGTCGCTGCATCAGACAGTGGAGCAGGTCAAACTCCAGGTGGGTGAGCTTGATCGTTTTGCCGAACCACAACGCCTCAAAGCGCTCCGGCACCAGCGTGAGAGGGCCATAGGTGAGGATCTCCCCATGCTTGGCCGCCTGTGGGATCCGGTCTGAGCGACGCAGCAGGGCCCGCACCCGCACCAGCAGCTCCTGCACCTCAAAAGGCTTGGTCAGGTAGTCGTCGGCACCGGCATTAAAGCCCTCGATCTTGTCCTGGGTTTGGCCGAGGGCGGTGAGCATCAAAATCGGGATCTCGCTGGTGCGCTCCTCCCGCCGCAAGCGCTGACAAACGGTCAGGCCATCTACCTGGGGCAGCATCAGGTCGAGGATGATCAGATCGGGGAGAACTTGCAGAGCCAGTGCTTGTCCGCGCACCCCATCGGTGGCCTTCACAACCTCGTAGCCCGCCAACTCCAGATTGATGCGCAGGATATCCAGAATCGAAGGGTCGTCCTCAATAATGAGTATGCGAGCCATAGCCGGTTGCAGCCCAAACTGCGGATAAAACGTTTTGTTAAATGTGCTAACAAAGAGCCGAAGCTTTACGACTGGAAGTTTACTTAATTTTAGCCTCATTGCAAATCTTACTGCGAAGTTAACCCGCAGGGTTGCCCAGCCCGGAGCCGGATGCAGGGGAAACTTTTCAACCCGTTTGGGGCAAATGGGTGCGTTTTTAAGGCCTACGGCCCGCTATCGCGAACGGATCTCCCTTTGGGGGAAGTGCTCCGCACCGCTGGCGCGAACGCGGCGATGAGGCGGCGGGTGTAGTCCTGCTGCGGCTGCTGGTAGATCTGGGAGGCGGGGCCAAGCTCTTCGATGCGGCCCCGGTTCATGACCATGATGCGGTCGCTCATGAACTTGACCACGCTCAGGTCGTGGGAGATGAACAGGTAGGCCAACCCCAGTTCCTCCTGCAGATCCTTGAGCAAGTTCAGCACCTGGGCCTGCACGGAGACATCCAGGGAAGACACTGCCTCATCGCAGACGATCAGGCGGGGCTCCGAGGCCAGGGCGCGGGCAATACAGATCCGCTGCCGCTGTCCTCCGGAAAACTGGTGGGGCAGGCGATCCAGCGCTTCCGGATCCAACCCTACCCGTTCAAACAGGCGTTGGGCCTGTGCTCGTCGCTCAGCAGCATTTCTCCCAATCCCGTGCAGGGCCATTGGCTCTATGACGCTGGCTCCCACACTCATGCGCGGATCCAACGAGGCCGCCGGATCCTGAAAGATGAGCTGAATCTCGCGGCGGAGACGACGTAAGCGTTGGGGCGGTAAGCGGAGCAGCTCCTCGCCGTCGTAGATCACCTGGCCAGAGCTGGCACGGACCAGGCGCAACAGGGTTCGCCCCAGGGTGGTTTTGCCGCAGCCGGACTCTCCCACCAGCCCCAAGGTCTCTCCGGGGTAGAGGTCAAAGCTGATCCCATCCACAGCTCGGATCTCGCCCACCTGGCGGCCAAATGGCCCTCGACGGACGGCGTAGTGGGTTCGCAGATCCCGCACCTGCAGCAGGGGGGGCTGACTGTACAGCCGGCGCAGCCGTTCTTCCTCTAAGGACTCCGTCCCGCTTACGCGAACGGCAGCCGGGATCTCCACCTGCTGCCACTGCTCCTCCAGGGATCCCCCTTTTTCCAGAAAATCCTGGACGGTGGGCAACCGCCGCAACCGCCGCTCCAACACCGGGCGACAGGCCAACAGGCCGCGGGTGTAGGGGTGCTGGGGATCCCGAAAGATCTGCTCCACCGAGCCTTGTTCGACAGCTTGGCCCCGGCGCATCACCACCACCTGATCTGCCAGTTCGGCCACCAAATTGAGATCGTGGGTGATGAAGAGGATGGCCATCTGCCGGTGCTGCTGCAGCTCCCAGAGCAGGCGCAGGATTTCCGCTTGCACCGTAACATCTAGAGCGGTGGTCGGCTCATCGGCAATCAACAGTTGGGGATTGGAGGCGATGGCACAGGCGATGGCCGCCCGTTGGATTTGGCCGCCGGAGAGCTGATGAGGGTAGCGCTCCAGCATCTGGGGAGAAAGCTGCACCTCCTCAAACAGGCGAATGGCTTGGGCGCGGATCTCCGCCGGGCTCAGGGAGGTGTTGGCCCTCAAGGTTTCCTGTAACTGCTGGCCACAAGTGTAGAGGGGGTTGAGGGCGGTGCTCGGCTCCTGGAAGATCATGGCAATTTGGGATCCGCGATAGCGCCGCCGTTGCCGGGGATCCAACTGCAGCCAGTCCACCGTTCCGTTGGGGCCCTTGAAGAGGATTTTGCCCTCCACCCGGGCCGAGCTGGGCAGCAGATCAATCAGCGTCAGGGCGGTCATGGTTTTGCCGGATCCCGACTCCCCCACCAGGCCTAAGGTCTGGCCGATCCCGATCTGGAAAGACAGCCCGTCCACCACCGGGGATCCCGAGGGCTCGCCAGCTGCACGGCTGGGCAAGAAAACCCGCAGCCCTTGTACGGTCAGCAAGGCAGAATCGGCAGCAGGAACAGCCTCGATCATGGCGACGAAAGCGCTCCGCACCGCTGGCGCGAACGCAATGGGAGGATTGGCAGGATTATAGACCACCGTCCCCGTCTTGGCCCCCAAAGTGCTCCGCACCGCTGACGTGAATGACACTTGCTTTCTGAGCCACTAACCTTGTAGAGAAACAAGTGCGGAAGGGCGGCTTTGATGCGGCGACGCCTTCTACAGTTTTGCATCCTCGGCTGGGCGATGCTCCTCACTTTGGCAGTGGGGGGCAGGGGATCCCTGCTGGTTCCCCACTTTTTTAGCATTGAAGCCCTGCAAGCCCAGGCTCAAACTCAAGCCGGAGAACTGCCGCAGCCGGTGCGCCTGCGACTCCCCCCTGGCCTGGCCCGCTACACCTACGACCGGTCAGTGGGCGATTATTTTGAGGAGATCGAGCCGCTGCTGCCGGGCGGAGCCTATGCCCAGTGGGCTTTCTACCCGATCCCGGTCTACATCCAGGGGGATCACGCCCAATGGAAAACCTTTGTGGAGCAGGCGGTCAAGGATTGGTCTGCCTACATCCCGATGCGGGTGGTGGCCAAAGAGGAAGAAGCCCTGTACGGGATGAGCATTTACCGCGTTCCCCCCATCGGCGGCGGGGTGGCAGGGGCGGCCCGGCCTGAGTTTTTCTTCGCCTCCGATGGCTCTTTGCAGCAGCGGGTGCGCATCGTCATTGCAGAAGGACAGGGGTTGGCCGAAATAACGGCGGTGGCCCGACACGAGATCGGGCATGGGCTGGGGCTGTGGGGCCATAGCCCGAACCTGCGGGATCTGATGTATGGCGGACACCATGCGGCGGCTACCGGCAATCGGCGGGTGTTGCGGGTGCCCAACATTACCAAGCGGGATCTCAACACCCTCAAGCGCGTCTACGAGCAGCCCACCCTCAGCGGGCAGGTCTTTCCAGAGAGCTATCGCCGCCTGTTTGGCCAGCTTCTGCAGGAAAAGCCGCTGCCCGAGAGAGCTCTTGGATTGCCGCTAGCTAGAGCTGCAGGAGTTGCGACACCCCCTTGAGCGCCATAGCTAGGAGAAAAAAGAGCAACTGGGTGGCAACAATGCTGGGGCCGGAGGGCAGGTTGAAGGTTGCCGAGGCGATCATCCCCAGCACCGCGCTCAGTCCCCCAATACCTATGGCCAGCAGCACATAGGTTGTAAAGCGGGATCCCAAAAGCCTTGCCGTCGAGGCTGGGATGACCACAAAAGCGCTCACCAGCAACACCCCCACAGAGCGAATTGAGAGCGCCACCACCACAGCCAGCAACACCACAAAAGCCAGCTTCTGCCAGCCCACCTGAACCCCCCGCGCCCGCGCCAGCGGCTCATCCAGGGTCAGCAACATTTGGGAGGGCAAAGTCAATCCCACATAGGCCGAGCTGATCAGCAAGAGGATCCCGCTCGTCCACAGGGCTGCCGGGCTGATCCCCAAAATCTCCCCAAACAACAACTGGTTGAGGTTGCCCCGATAGCTGGGCAGCAAGCTGAGGGCGATAACGGCCAGCGCCAAAGAGGAAGAGTAGATGATGTTCAGCACCGCATCCGCCGACAGTTGAGTGCGCTCCAAGACAAAGGTGACGCCCAAAGCAAATCCCACCCCAAACACCATCAACACCACGGTGGGATTCAGCCCCAGCAGCACTCCCAAAACAATCCCCAGCAGAGCCGAATGCCCCAGGGCATCGCTAAAAAACGACAGTTGCCGCAGAATAACAAAACTGCCCAGCAGCCCACCTGTCATGCCGGTGAGGATCCCACCCAGCATGGCCCGCTGCATAAAGGGCAACTGCAACAGCTCCACTACCCGCACCCAGCCCTCCAACATCGCCTTCCCCTCAGTGACGGTGGATGTAGCGGACAAAATGGTGCTCCGCACCGCTGTCGCGAACAGGCCCATAAACCCGGCTCAGCACTTCTGGTGCCAAAGCCACCTGGGGGGATCCCTGGCAGATGAGGGATTGGTTGAGGCACAGCACGCGGTCGCAATAGCAAGACACCATTTCCAGATCATGGGAGATCTGCAAAATGGCCCAGCCCAGAGATTGGCGCAGCTCTTCCAAGAGCCGGTAAAACTCCCCCTCGCTGAGCGTATCTAAGCCTGCCGGTGCCTCGTCGAGGATAAGCAGCCGCCGCGGCCAAGCCAAGCAATAGGCCAACAGAACCCGTTTCAGCTCCCCGCCGCTGAGCTGGCCCAGAGCCTTGGAGGACAGGTGGGATGCGCCGGCTCGTTCCAGCGCCTCTTGCACCGCCTGCTGCCGAGCAGAGCGCTGCTGCCAGGGCCAGCGGGGTTGCAACGCCCCCCAACCCAAAGCCACAAACTCCTCCACCACCATGGGGATCCCAGGATTGAACTGAAAACGTTGGGGCACGTAAGCCACCTGCTGCCGCACCGAGGGGGGCAAATAACCGGACAGGCACACCGGCTCTCCCAGAATCCAAACCGAGCCGCACTGCCGCGGCAGGATCCCCAAGATGGCCTGCACCAAGGTACTTTTGCCAGCGCCATTGGGGCCGACAATGGCCGTATGGGATCCCGCCCTCAGCTCAAATGACACATTCTGTACTGCCAAGCGGGATCCCCGATAGACCGTCAGCCCCTCGACGCGCAGGACAACCTCGCCGGAGCAGGAGATCACCGCCCCCTCGCCAGCAGGTGTTCGAGAGCAGCTTGGCCCAGCAGCGGCAATTGCAGGGGCAGGAAGGCCGTCTCCTTCTCAAAGGCGGAGACCAGGTTCTCCACGTTTTGCCGCAGGATGGTCAGGTAATATTCCGGCTCGATCCCCTCAGGGCCGGCAGTCTCGATGGGATCGAAAACCCGCACTTCCACCCCCAAATCCCTGGCCAAGATCTGGAAGGGGTTGTTGTCTCCCACCTGAGGTTCCACCAAGATGGTCTTCAGGCCCGACTCCCGCACCGTCTCCATCACCCGTCGCACATCTTCTGGAGAAGGATTGGCCTCTGGGATCTCCACCAAGAACTCGGCTTTGAGGTTGTAGCGCTCGGCAAAATAGGGGGCAAAGTCGTGGAAGACCACAAAGCTTCTTCCGGCAAAGGGAGCTAGCCGAGCGGCAATCTCCTCATCCAAAGCCTTGAGCTTCTCGATAAAAGCAGCCGCATTGGCCCGGTAGATCTCCGCCCCTGCCGGATCCGCAGCGATTAAGCCGTCGCGGATGTTTTCCACCTGCTGAATAGCCCGCCTGGGATCCAGCCAAATGTGGGGGTTGAACTTGCCGTGGCTGTGCCCATGAGAGTGTCCATGACCGTGCCCGTGAGAATGGCCATGAGAATGTCCGTGACTGTGGCCGTGCCCATGCTCTGGCTTCTCCGTCTGCAAAGTCGGGATCCCTTCGCTGCTGTCGATGGTCAGCAATTGGGGATTTGCGGCATTGGCGATCAACCCCTCCAGGAAAGTTTCCATTCCCAGCCCATTGATTACCAACACATCCGCCTGAGCCAGCAAACGAACCTCCTCAGGTCGAGCCTGAAAGTCGTGGGGCCCCATCTGAGGGGGAAGGAGTGGCGTGACTTCTGCCCGATCCCCGGCCACAGCACGGGTAAATTGCGTTATCGGCAAAATCGTGGTCACCACCTTTGGGGGGCTGGATCCCTGCTGGGCCCGGGACTCTTCTTGGCGCATCTGCAGGCTTCCCAGGATCCCGACCGAGAGGGCGGCCAGCAGCGAGACCAGCGATCGCACCGGTCGAGCCGAACGGATAGAGTTAGCTTGATCAGTCATGAGCCTGAATACCTCACAAGACAACAGAGACAGCAGAGCTGGAAGCAACTGACTTCCCAAAAGCCAAGGCCCTCTGCCGCAGCATCGAAAACATGCTCACCAGACCGTTGCTCCTGGAAGGGCTAAGGCTGAAATTGAGGCCCATCTCCCGCACAAACTCTGGGGAAACCCCCAAAATCTCTTCCGGCGCTAGGCCACTTAGCCCCTCCACCACAATGGCCACCAAACCCTTGACCAACTGAGCATCGGCATCCCCTTGGATGTAGACCTTGCCCTCCCTAAACTCGGTGGCCAGCCACACCCGCGAAGCGCAACCTCTGACTAGGTTCTCCTCCTTCCTCTCCGCTTCGGGAAAGGGTGGCAGGCGCTTGGCATAGGCTAGGAGAAGCTCATACTTCTGCCGCGAGGTCTTGGCCTTCTGGAAGCGATTGACAATTTGCTGCAGAGCTGCGGGCATCCCTCAGCTTGTCTAGAGTGAGAATGATAATCAAACTCATCATAACACCCCCACTCAGCGAGGGCGCAGGGGCACCTGCAAACTTTTGGGACTGTCGTTACCGAAGCGAGCGATAGCCGCCACTTACTCCCCGTGGTGAGAGGACCAGTTGCCAAAGTTGGCTGGCCCGGGCCTTGAAGCTACCGGCACTCATCAGGAGATAGAGCCGCCACATGCGGCGAAAGCGCTCATCGTAGCGGTCGGCTAATTTTGGCCATGCCTGCTCGAAATTGGCGTGCCAGGCTTTTAAGGTGGCCACGTAATTGATCCCAAAGTTGTGCCAGTCTTCCAGCACAAATAAGCCCTCAAAGGCTGCAGTAATCAGATGAGGCGAGGGCAGCATCGAGTTGGGGAAAATGTAGCGCTCAATCCAGGGATCCCGCCCCTGGTAGGCCACGTTGCTGCCGATGGTGTGCAGAAGAAACAAGCCATTGTCGTTCAACAAGCGGCGGGCTACCTGCATAAACGTTCGGTAGTTTCGGTAGCCAACATGTTCAAACATGCCGACAGAAAGGATGCGATCAAACTTTCCCTGGGTCTGGCGATAGTCTTCTAACCGAATCTCGACCGGCAGGCCGCGGCAGCGTTCGCTGGCCAGTTTGGCTTGCTCTTTGGAAACAGTAATCCCCACAACCTGCACCCCGTAGCGTTCGGCCAGGTACTGGGCTGTGCCGCCCCAGCCACAGCCGATGTCGAGCACCCGCATGCCGGGTTGGAGTTCCAGCTTGCGGGCAATGAGGTCAAGTTTGGCCTCCTGGGCTTCATCCAGAGTTTGCGCACCCCCATCCCAATAGGCACAGCTATAGATCATGCGGCGATCCAGCATGGCCTCATAGAGATCGTTGCCAATGTCATAGTGGCGCCGGCCAATGACAAATGCCCCCTTGCCCCGCTGGCGGTTGATGAGGCGACTGTCCAGCCCAAGTAGGGGCTGAATTAGCCAACCCACCCGCTGCGGCGCCTGGGTGGTCAGGAGACGACAAATCAACTCATCAATGGCGGCACAATCCCACCAGCCCTCCATGTATGCCTCGCCAAGGCCCAGGGATCCATAGAGCAGGCAGCGCAGATATAGCCGCTCGTCGTGAACTTGAATATCCCAAGGTTGCGAGCCATTGAGGGTTATACCGGCAACATCCAAAACCCGAAGCGCATGCTGACGCGCCAGCCGGTGCAAGCTGTTGAGTCCTTTCCCCATCCCTAGGGATCCCTCACTGCAGGGAAACTGACTCAACAAATACACCCCAAGGTGGCAAGGGATCCAACAAGTTTCCAATTTCTAGGGATCCCCCCGAAGGGGGAACACATATGATCGCATTCCTGGTAAATTGGTCTACGAACCGCCTGTTTCCAATTTCTAGGGATCCCCCCGAAGGGGGAACGGCCCAGAAGGCCGAGCGGAAGCGGGCACAATTCAAGTTTCCAATTTCTAGGGATCCCCCCGAAGGGGGAACCTCAATGTGGCGAGGGTTTCCAATCCAAGATCAACACCGACGTTTCCAATTTCTAGGGATCCCCCCGAAGGGGGAACCTCCGTAAGGCTCAGCGAGCCGAGCGGAAGCGCAGGCGCTTCAAGTTTCCAATTTCTAGGGATCCCCCCGAAGGGGGAGCCCGACTCAATGGTACCTGAGGATGCGATTATGTACAAGCAAGTTTCCAATTTCTAGGGATCCCCCCGAAGGGGGAACGGTGGCGGATCCAATACGCGCAGAGTGGCCACTCCCTCCTGTTTCCAATTTCTAGGGATCCCCCCGAAGGGGGAACATTGGCTAGAAAGCTTAACCTGAGCCTGTTCTAGCCAAGTTTCCAATTTCTAGGGATCCCCCCGAAGGGGGAACCTATCCTGGATATCACATGATTGTCGTTAAGTACGACAAGTTTCCAATTTCTAGGGATCCCCCCGAAGGGGGAACCGCATCACCGTCTGCCCAACGTTCCTCCAAGACCACCCAATGTTTCCAATTTCTAGGGATCCCCCCGAAGGGGGAACTTGCTCAGTTTCTTCAAGACAAAAACTGCGAAGAAATGTTTCCAATTTCTAGGGATCCCCCCGAAGGGGGAACTGCGGCGAAAGCCGCGTACCGGGCTGCTGTACGGCAGGTTTCCAATTTCTAGGGATCCCCCCGAAGGGGGAACCTTAGGAGGTTACAATGTCCACTGCTACGTTCTCCCGCATCCCCGGTTTCCAATTTCTAGGGATCCCCCCGAAGGGGGAACTGCCGAATTTCTGCAGGACTCCAAGTGCGCGCATCTGCGTGCTATGTTTCCAATTTCTAGGGATCCCCCCGAAGGGGGAACCTGCTCCGGAGCGATTGCTCCGCCTATCTGAAGTCGTTTCCAATTTCTAGGGATCCCCCCGAAGGGGGAACTTAAGTGGTCCAACGGACAACGCTACATGCTTGGTTTCCAATTTCTAGGGATCCCCCCGAAGGGGGAACCTGACCTTGTGCATATAAAATACGCAAATCTGTTTCTGTTTCCAATTTCTAGGGATCCCCCCGAAGGGGGAACTCCGCGACTTAGTTCGGATAGTTTCCAAAGTAAGTAGTTTCCAATTTCTAGGGATCCCCCCGAAGGGGGAACAAACAAATGTACTGGAATTATCAGAGGCAGGCGTGGGTGTTTCCAATTTCTAGGGATCCCCCCGAAGGGGGAACCGTTCTACGTACCAGATTCCGACTGGTACTAATCTAATCTCCGTTTCCAATTTCTAGGGATCCCCCCGAAGGGGGAACTCCAATTTAACTTCACAGACCACGACGAATACCTAGCAGTTTCCAATTTCTAGGGATCCCCCCGAAGGGGGAACGACAACGGCAAACACTAAAGTTGGATGACGATACCATCGTTTCCAATTTCTAGGGATCCCCCCGAAGGGGGAACATGTACTCATGAAGGTATCCTATCTAGACGCTATCCGATGTTTCCAATTTCTAGGGATCCCCCCGAAGGGGGAACCCAAGCCAACTACCCGAGAGGGGGGTGCTGGCCCCAGGTAGGTTTCCAATTTCTAGGGATCCCCCCGAAGGGGGAACAGCGTTACCTGCTTGTGGAGCTGTTCCACACCAAATTCGTTTCCAATTTCTAGGGATCCCCCCGAAGGGGGAACGCTCTGCAAATGGTGACTTTGGTCTAAACCTACTCAAGGCTAGTTTCCAATTTCTAGGGATCCCCCCGAAGGGGGAACAGAGAACAAGCCTGATGGGGGCAAACTCTTTATCTATAGTTTCCAATTTCTAGGGATCCCCCCGAAGGGGGAACATCAGGTCATTGAGTATATCTATGTCCCACACCTAAACGTTTCCAATTTCTAGGGATCCCCCCGAAGGGGGAACAAGAAGATGAAAGCTGCGGCCGAGGCCGAGCGGCGGGCTCGGCTAGAAGTTTCCAATTTCTAGGGATCCCCCCGAAGGGGGAACACACCAAGCAACAGATCGTTCGTAGCGAGCGTTGCGAATACGTTTCCAATTTCTAGGGATCCCCCCGAAGGGGGAACCTCAGCCCGGCGGGCCTAAACGTCTGTAAGGACAAAGCGTTTCCAATTTCTAGGGATCCCCCCGAAGGGGGAACTCAGCCCTTGATTAGGAGTGACTCCGGCTTTGTGCCGGGTCGTTTCCAATTTCTAGGGATCCCCCCGAAGGGGGAACATGGTTGGCCGTGTCCCCCATGGGCGGTGGCTTGTGTTTCCAATTTCTAGGGATCCCCCCGAAGGGGGAACTACGATATAAGTGTAGTTGATGGAAGTAATCCAATGAACGCAGAAGTTTCCAATTTCTAGGGATCCCCCCGAAGGGGGAACTATACGCATCATTCCCGTCGGTTACACCGACGACTGTAAAAGTTTCCAATTTCTAGGGATCCCCCCGAAGGGGGAACGGGTGGTGCTGTCGGATCTGGGAGACGAGCGACAGGTGGTGGTTTCCAATTTCTAGGGATCCCCCCGAAGGGGGAACAACTCCACCACAAACTGGAAGGCGGCTCCCAATCGTTGTTTCCAATTTCTAGGGATCCCCCCGAAGGGGGAACCAGTCGATCGATGCGGCCTGCCCGTTGGATCATTGTTTCCAATTTCTAGGGATCCCCCCGAAGGGGGAACAACTTACAAGCTACTGCCCACCAGAGTTCAGGAACAGTTTCCAATTTCTAGGGATCCCCCCGAAGGGGGAACATCAGGGGATAAAGAACACCCAGGTGTGTGAACCTGGGTGTGCGTTTCCAATTTCTAGGGATCCCCCCGAAGGGGGAACCCACTATCTATCGCCGTTCGCCCCCACGCATGTGGTTTCCAATTTCTAGGGATCCCCCCGAAGGGGGAACGTGAGGCGGAAAAGCCTCTTAATGAGGTGTATAGGGTTTCCAATTTCTAGGGATCCCCCCGAAGGGGGAACGTGGTTATCACCGCGTTTACACCGACGAGAACCAATATCTAGGTTTCCAATTTCTAGGGATCCCCCCGAAGGGGGAACGTCAAATGAAGCGGGCAAAAGCGTTGGCTTCCCAGATCTTGTTTCCAATTTCTAGGGATCCCCCCGAAGGGGGAACCCGTTCTGCAAGGCCCCAGTGCCACGGGCCTAAATCAAGTTTCCAATTTCTAGGGATCCCCCCGAAGGGGGAACTATTGCGATAGTCGTCGTGATGGGTGGTTAGTTCTCGAGTTTCCAATTTCTAGGGATCCCCCCGAAGGGGGAACTTCCGGCGAACTTCATGACGTTCATGATAAACTCCTGTTTCCAATTTCTAGGGATCCCCCCGAAGGGGGAACTTGGGTTAACCAAAGAGCAATTCCGGTGGCTGATAGACCTGTTTCCAATTTCTAGGGATCCCCCCGAAGGGGGAACACTACTATGAAAGCAACGACGGTTTGCGTGCGGGTGTTGACGTTTCCAATTTCTAGGGATCCCCCCGAAGGGGGAACTTGATAGCCATAGCATCCTCCTGTAGGCAGTGAACAGTTTCCAATTTCTAGGGATCCCCCCGAAGGGGGAACAGCTGGTACACAATGTGTTGCACCCTGTAAGGTAGCCTAGTTTCCAATTTCTAGGGATCCCCCCGAAGGGGGAACATTCGAGAGCCTCCCTGATTTCTCCGCGCTCTATACGCGTTTCCAATTTCTAGGGATCCCCCCGAAGGGGGAACTGCCGAGCCCCAATTTGCAGAGGGGCGAAATCGCCCTACGTTTCCAATTTCTAGGGATCCCCCCGAAGGGGGAACTTGTATGTATACAAAGGAACAGATCATCCATGCCGAGAGGTGTGCCTTGCTGTTTCCAATTTCTAGGGATCCCCCCGAAGGGGGAACATGAAGTGGAGTTGATACTTAACAACCAGTGCTTCACGTTTCCAATTTCTAGGGATCCCCCCGAAGGGGGAACTAAGGTAACCTCCTCCCCCTCGACACCCAGGAAATACGTTTCCAATTTCTAGGGATCCCCCCGAAGGGGGAACTAGACAGGGAGACGCTCACGCGATCCCCGTCATAGTCACGTTTCCAATTTCTAGGGATCCCCCCGAAGGGGGAACGAAGCGCTGGGTAAACCAAATTGAGGAAGTCATTAAGGGTTTCCAATTTCTAGGGATCCCCCCGAAGGGGGAACCATTTGCCGGGCTGATATGCCCTTTATAGCAATTCAAGTTTCCAATTTCTAGGGATCCCCCCGAAGGGGGAACTCCACCCCTATTAAACCCAAGCAGGGCAAGGAATGCAAGGCCCATTTGCGAGGGATCCGGAAAAAAGTCGGCAAAAAGAGTTTTGGCGAGGGGGTTTTGGGGCCGGAAAGCCTTGTGGCGCAAGGCGTCGAGGGATCGAACGAAAGAATCGGCCTTTGCGGCTTTTGGCGGATCGCTCGCGGAGGCGTTGATACCGTTTTGGTGTTCTTTTGGAAACATCGAGATCCAGACAAGGGCAGTAGGGCCCTGAGTCCACTGATGAGCCAACCTCAGCCAATCTAGCCGCGCAGGCGACCGGAGCGCAGGATGCTGATGACGAGCCACAGCCCCAACAGGCTGGCCGCGCCGAAGAGGAGTTCGCTCAGCCCAAAGACCTGGAAGCGCTGCGTCTGAGCCGAGATGATGGCGGCCCCGACGATCAGAGAGCCGACCACAATGCTGTAGGAAAGGCGGTTGGCCGACTGATCCAGGCTGCTGCGGATCCCGTCCAGCTCTTGGATGGTTAAGTTCCAGCGCTGGGTTTCCGAGGTGATGCGGCTGAGCAGCAGCTCCATCTGGCGCGGCGATTGCAGAGAGAGATTTTTCAAATCCAAAGCCGTGCGCAGCAGCGAGGGCAGAGGGGCTTCCCCCAGCAATTGCGCCCGAAACACATCCGCCATCAGGGGGCGAAGCTGCTCCGGCAGGTTGTAGTCGGGGGTGAGCTGGCGGGCGATCCCTTCCAAATTGGCCAGCGCCTTGGCACAGAGGCCCAAATTGCCGGGAATGCGGATCTGGTTGCGCCGGGCCGCCTGCAGGATCTCAGAAAAGAGCTGGCTGAAGTTGAGTTCCGCAATGCTCAGGGTGTAGTACTGCCGCAGAAGGCGCTCGTAGTCGCTTTGGAGCTGGGCCAAGCTAACCGGCTGCTCCCGCAAGCGGGCCGTGGATCTTTCCGGCAGGGCCAACTCTAGGGTCAATTCGGCACAGCGCTGGGCATCGAGGCTGACAATGGCCAGCATCAGCTCCAGCAGAATCTGCTGCGTGCGCGGATCCAGCCGCCCAATCATGCCGCAATCCAGCAGGGCCACGCGACCGGATCCCAGATAAAACAGATTGCCCGGATGGGGATCGGCGTGGAAATAGCCATCAATGCAGATCTGCTGGAAAAAAGCGCGGGTCAAGAGGCGGGCGATGTTTTCCGGGTCCGCGTCGCTGCGATCCGCCTCCAACAGGGGCCGGCCCTCGATCCACTCCAGCGTCAACACCTTTGGCGTAGTGAGAGGCCAATGGATGCGCGGCACCACCAGTTGGGCCGGATCAAACCAACGCCCCCTTTGCAACTGTTGGCGGAGCTGCTCGGTGTGGCGGGCCTCTTGGGTAAAGTCCAGCTCTGCTTGAATGGCCCGGCAGAACTCATCCGCCAAGGCCACCACATCTGCCAACCTGCCGAACTCCGTTTGCGCCACCAGCTCGGCAATGCCCCGGATTAGCCGCGTATCCCGCTCCACCACCGCCTCCAGCCCGGGCCGCTGGATCTTGAGGGCCACCCACTCGCCGCTGACCAGACAAGCCCGATGGACCTGGGCAATGGATCCCGCCGCAACCGACTCTGTGTCCAGGCTGCTGAACACCTGCTCCAACGGCTGCCGCAACTGCTGCCGCAGCAGGATCTCCACCGCATTCCAGGGAACAGGAGGTACGTCGGCCTGCAGAGTGCTGAGGGCCTCGATGTACTCTCGCGGCAACAGGTCCGGACGGGTGCTTAGCAGCTGGCCTAGCTTGACATAGACCGGCCCCAGATCCACCAAAATGTTGCGCAGCACCATTGGGGGGGGCAGTTGGGGTTCCCCAGCCTTGCCAAAAGAGAGCAAGCGGCGCATGTAGTCCCAACCGTGGCGCAAAACCACCTCCAGGATCTCGGCCTGACGCGCCCCACTCTGGGCCAGACGGGCAAACATCGCAGTCTCTCTCCCTGGAAGTCCAATGGCAGAGAAGCCCGATCCCTAGAAAAAGGGGATAGGGGCCACCCTACGGGTTCCATCCCAGCCGGTTTGCAGCCCCTCCCGCAACACCCGCAGCACCTCATCGGTATCGGCATTGGGCTGGGCAAAGGAGAAAACATGCTTGAAGCGCAGTTTGCCCTCCCGATCCACAACGAACTGGGCCGGCAGGGGTGCTCCCAAAGCTTGGCCAACCCCATAGAGGCGGAAGGTTTTGCACTCGGGATCCACCAGCAGCGGGTAAGGCAGCTGCAGGTCTGCTTGAATCTGCTGGCTTTGAACCGGATCAGTGCTGGTGACCATCAGCAGCTCCGCCCCCAGAGCTTGGATCTCCCTGTAGCGGGCTTTCAGCTCTTGGATGTGGGGGTAGCAAAAAGGGCAAAAAAGCTTTTCGGTGAAGATACGAGTAAAAGCCAAAACCACCGGCTTTTGGCCGCGGTAGTCGGATAGCCGCACGGGATCCCCCTGCACGCGCGGCAGCTCAAAATCGGGGGCAATCTGGCCGATTTCCAGAGAAGTGTTGGCTGGTTGGGGGATGAAGTTGTCGGCAAAGCGACGGTTAAACAGTCCGCTGTTGCTGGTCATTGCAGTTTTTTACGTTTCTTTACTACTTGCCACCAGCCTAACCCAAAGCCTCGGCCACCGCCTTCAGCCGTCGGAGCTGGGCCCGCATATCCTGCTGGGTCGGCCCTGCTGCCAACAGGTAAAACCCTGCCGCCACCCAGGGACTGGGGATGCGGAAGTTGAAGCAATTGACTAGAAGGGTACCCCCCGGCTGGGGATGGCACTCCCAGCGGTCGGTTCCTTCAAAAAATCCCTTAAACTGCCACTGCACCAAGCCTTCTGCCCGCTCTGTAATCACGCAATCCAAGCTGGGGGATACAAACGGCAAGCGAAGGAAAAAGCGGTAGCGGCTGCCCAATTCCGCCAGAGGGGATCCCACCGCCTCACAGCCCAACAGCGGGTTGAGCCAGCGCTTCATCAACTCCAGGTCGGTGAGGCAGCGATCCACCTGGGCCACGCTGGCCGCAATCTGAATCGACTGGGTATAGATGGGCATCCTCAGGGGAAAGTTGGGGGAGCGAGCTTGGCCGCAGAGAGGTCTTCTGCCGTGGCAGAGGGGGATACGGTGCTCAGCAAAATCAAGATATCGCGATATTCCACCTGATCCGGCCCGCGACGGGGGGATCCCACTTGCACCACCGCCTGTTGGAGAGGCTTTTTGGGGTGGGGGGGAGACTCGAACACCAAGGTGCGGATCCCATTGGCCTGCTCGATGTCCGAGAGGATGTCCCAGCCCCGGCCCCACAGGGTGCGGCGATAGTAGGCGGCAATCGCCTCCAGAGGCTGAGAGGTCTGCAAGATCAGGGAAGCAAGGCCCCCCTCTCGATCCCGAATCTGTCCCGAAGAGATGATGGAAGCGTTGGGCAACTGCAAGTGAGGGGGAAACTGAGGGGGAAGGGCGCGGGCATCTCCTAGGGAAGCCTCAAAGTGCGTGCCATCTTTGCCGATGTGACGCCGCACGGGATCCTGATCCACTTCTTGAGCAACCGGATCAGGCATCTCGCGGCAGGCCACTAGGGATCCCGCCAACAGCCCAAGGGTTAGCCAAGCAAGACTGGGCAAAGAACTCCCTCCCGCTCAAGACGGCCATTCTTTCTCAATCCATTGGCCAGGGATCCCTGACTGGGTTATAGCGGATCCCGCCTTTGGATACAACTGAACCTCCTCTTCTGATTCCGAGCCAGGCTCGAAAGCAGCCATCATTCCTCCAACCAGGGCTGACAACTGCACACCAGGTGGCGATCCCCGTAGGCGTTGTCGATGCGGCTGACGCTGGGCCAGAACTTGTGGGATCTGACCCAGGGGAGCGGGTAGGCAGCCACCGAGCGAGGATAGGGGCGATCCCAGTGGTCGGCAGCCACCACCTCAGCGGTGTGGGGGGCCAACTTGAGGGGATTGCGCACGGGATCCGCTTCCCCCCGCTCAATAGCAGTGATCTCCTGGCGGATGGCAATCATTGCCTCGCAGAAGCGATCTAGCTCCTCCAGAGATTCGCTCTCGGTGGGCTCTACCATCATCGTCCCCGGCACCGGCCAGGAGATGGTGGGGGCGTGGAAGCCATAGTCCATCAAGCGCTTGGCCACATCTTCCACCTCGATGCCGGCGCTTTTTTTCAGGGGGCGCAAATCCAAAATGCACTCGTGGGCTACCCATCCCCCCGGCCCTTTGTAGAGCACCGGGTAGTAGGGATCCAACCGCTTGGCGATGTAGTTGGCGTTGAGGATGGCCACTTGGCTGGCCAGGGTGAGGCCGGCGGATCCCATAAGGCGAATGTAGGCCCAGGAGATGGGCAAAATGCTGGCACTGCCCCACGGGGCAGCGCTGACGGGGCCGTTACAGCCGGGCAAAACAGGATGGCCAGGCAAATAGGGCACAAGGTGGCGGGCCACGGCAATGGGCCCTACCCCCGGCCCACCTCCCCCATGGGGAATGCAGAAGGTCTTGTGCAGGTTGAGGTGGCAGACATCGGCCCCCAGCTCAGCAGGACGGCAGAGGCCCACCTGAGCGTTGAGGTTGGCCCCATCCATGTACACCTGTCCCCCCGCCTCGTGGACGATCTGGCAGATCTGGCGGATCCCTTCCTCAAACACGCCGTGGGTAGAGGGGTAGGTGATCATCAAGGCGGCCAGCCGCTCCCGGTGCTGCTCCACCTTGGCCCGCAGATCCTCAATGTCGATATTGCCGGCTTCATCACAAGCTACGCTCACCACCTGCATCCCCGCCATCACGGCGCTGGCCGGGTTGGTTCCGTGGGCCGAGGTGGGGATCAAGCACACCTGCCGTCGGCCTTCCCCTCTGGCTTGGTGGTAGCGGCGGATGGCCAATAGGCCGGCATATTCCCCCTGAGATCCGGCGTTGGGCTGCAGAGAAACTCCGGCAAAACCGGTGATCTCCGCCAGCATCTTTTCCAACTGGGCAAAAAGGGCTTGATAGCCACGGGCCTGCTCCAGGGGCACAAAAGGATGGAGCTGGGCAAACTCCGGCCAGGTGACCGGCATCATCTCCACCGTGGCGTTCAGCTTCATGGTGCAAGAGCCCAAGGGGATCATGGAATGGGTGAGAGCCAGATCCCGGCTTTGCAGGCGGTGGATATAGCGCAGCAGCTCAGTTTCCGAGTGGTAACGGTTAAATACCGGGTGAGTGAGGTAGGGTGTGGCGCGCAGAAGCTGAGGCGGCAAGCTCTGGCCCAAATCCGGCCCTGGGCTGTCGGGATCCCAAGCTGGCGGTAAGGACTCCGTTCCGCTGCGGGGAAGGGTTCCGGCGAAGATCTCCCACAGATCCCGCAGATCCTGAGTGGTGGTGGCCTCATCCAAGCTGATCCCCAGCGTCCGGTCATCGATCTGGCGGAGGTTGATCTGCCGCTGAGCAGCGCGGGCCTGGATCGCCTGCACCTGCTCTGGAGAAGCTACCTTGACCCAGAAGGTATCGAAGAAATGCTCTGGCCCCACCTCATAACCCAACTGGCAGATCCCAGTGGCCAAGTGATGGGCCTGGCGGTGGATGCGCTCGGCTATGTGTCGCAAGCCGCGGGGGCCGTGGTAGACGGCATACATAGAAGCCATCACCGCCAAAAGCACCTGGGCAGTGCAGATGTTGCTGGTGGCCTTGTCCCGCCGGATGTGCTGCTCGCGGGTCTGCAACGCCAAGCGCAGGGCTGGCTTGCCTTGAGCATCCTGAGAAATCCCCACCAGCCGTCCTGGCAGCAGCCGCTTGTGGGCCTCGCGGGTGGCGAAGTAAGCCGCATGGGGGCCGCCATAGCCCAAAGGCACGCCGAAGCGCTGGGTGGATCCCACCACGATGTCCGCTCCCCACTCTCCTGGGGGTTGCAATAGGGTTAAGCTGAGCAGGTCGGCAGCCACCGCCACCACCATCCCCTTCTGGTGAGCCTGCTCCACCAACTGCCGGTAGTCCCGGATTTCTCCAAAGGTGTTGGGATATTGCAACAGCAGCCCAAAGCCCTTCTCCGGGCAAAACTCCGCCAGATCCGTCACGCGCACCTGGATCCCCAAGGGCTCTGCCCGCGTCTGTACCACGGCAATCGTCTGGGGATGACAGCCCCGATCCACCCAGAAAACTGGGGATCCCCTGCCTGCCAAGGTGTAGGCAAGAGCCATGGCTTCTGCGGCTGCCGTGGCTTCGTCCAGCAGGGAAGCATTGGCGATCTCCATCCCCGTCAGGTCGATCACCATCGTCTGGAAGTTGAGCAGGGCTTCCAACCGTCCCTGGGCAATCTCAGCTTGGTAGGGGGTGTAGGGGGTGTACCAGGCAGGGTTTTCCAGGATGTTGCGCTGAATCACCGGTGGCGTCAGGGTGTTGGAATAGCCCATGCCCAAAAAGGAGCGCCACACCTGGTTCTGGGCCGCCATTGCCTGCAGTTCCGCCAACACCTGCTGCTCAGGGCAAGGGGATCCCAATTGCAAAGGCTGGCTGCTGCGAATGGCCGGCGGCACCGCCTTCTCCACCAGCTCCTGCAGCGAACTCAGCTCCAACACTTGCAACATCTGCCCGATTTGCCGGGCATCCGGCCCAATGTGCCGCCTGAGAAAGAGTTCGGTCTGCTCCAGCAACCCCACATCGGGAGAAGGGGTGGGTTCTGGGATCCCTGTGGATGGATCCCGGCTTGGGGGGTCAAGTCGAGTCGAGTGGAGAAGGGCCAAGTCGGACATGGTGCAATCAGCCGCGAAAGGAATGGCAAGAAAGACTGTCTCCTGATCATAGTTGTTAAAAATTGTTTCTGTCGGGATCCAAATCCTGTCTTGGCCTTCGATTCGGGGTAGAGGGGATGAGACACTAGATGGTCGGAGAATGCTAGCGACCTATACATACAGATGAGCCTTTTGGATTCTGCTTGGAGAAGTGATGCTATGCGTTGGCTGCTGTCCATCTTGGTTCGTATCTTGTTGGTGCTCTGTCTGTGCCTTACTCCCTTGGGGATCCCTGTTGTGGCCAGGGCCGCAGAGCTTCCCGCGGTGAAGCACTTAGACACTCCGATTGACGTGAACAACACCATCTTGCGCAACTACCGCCAACTGCCGGGCTTCTATCCCACCCTGGCTCGCATCCTGGTGAAAAATGCCCCCTACAAGAGCCTGGAAGACATGTTGCAGATCTCAGGCCTGACAGAGCAGCAAAAGGCCCTGATCAAAGCCAACGCCGAGAACTTCGTGTTTGGCGAGTATCAGGAAGGGGCTAACCAACTGGAAAACCGCATCAACCAAGGGTACTACGGCTGATCTCGGCAGAGAGACCCTCGGGAGAAGGGGCTGGTCGTTTTGCCTCTCTGCGGCTTTTTGGGAAAGGGATCCTGTGGCCTACGATAACGTCTGCAAGTACTTGGTGGAATGGTTCCCCGAGTCCTTTGCCCGGTGGCTGCTGGGATCCCCTGTTTCCTTGGCTCAGCTACAGCCGACGGAGCTGTCCACCGAGCCCATCCGAGCGGACTCTCTTATCCTGCTGCGGGCCCAAAACTTAATTTTGCATCTGGAGTTTCAAACCGACCCGGATCCCGATATCCCCTTCCGCATGGCCGACTATTGCCTGCGCCTCTACCGCCGCTATCCTGCCCAGGAAGTGCGGCAGATTGTCATCTACCTGAGAAAAACCCAGTCAGAACGGGCGTACCAAACCTCTTTTCAACGGGGATCCCTTTCTCATCGCTTTGAGGTCTTGCGCCTGTGGGAACAAGATCCGGAGGTGCTATCTCAATATCCAGGACTCCTGCCTTTAGCCGTGTTGGCAGATCCGGAAAACCCGGAGCCGCGACTCCGCCAAGTGGCCAGAGCAATAGCAGAGATAGAGGATCCAAAGCTACGGCAAGAGGTGAAAGCGGCCACTGCTGTTTTGGCAGGATTAACATGGACGCCAGAGGAAATTAGCAGGGTACTGGGAGGTCTGGCTGTGCGGGAATCTGTGATTTACCAGATGTGGCGGGCAGAAGCCCTCAAAGAGGGTCGAGAGGAAGGTCTGCAGCAAGGTCTGCAACAGGGTCTGCAGCAAGGTCTGCAACAGGGTCTGCAACAGGGTCTGCAGCAAGGTCTGCAGCAAGAAGCAGCTCGACTGACTCTGAGTCAACTGCGGCGCAAGCTGGGATCTTTGCCGGAAGACCTGTCTGAAACCATCCGCCTCTTACCTACCGAGCAACTGGAGGCTTTGGCAGAAGCGCTGTTGGACTTCCAAACCCTGGCCGATTTGATCCAATGGCTCAGGGAGTCATCATCCAACTAGGGTTTGCCGTCGCGGCCTTTTCCAACCTCACAGGACTCTGTGGGTGAGTTAGGATCCCTGTTACTCAGATGGACTCGATGAAACGGCCACAGGTTTTGATCTGTGGCTACTACGGCTACGGCAATGCCGGCGATGAGGCGTTGTTGCTGGCTCTCTTACGAGAGCTAGAGCAGTTGCCCAGCCCCGTACAGCCGGTGGTGCTCTCCCGTCGCCCTGCCGAAACGGCTGCCACCTATGGGGTGCTGGCCTATCCGCGCTTCAACAGTTTGGCTTTACGGCGCTGTCTCCAGGAGGCCCAGGCTTTCATCTGGGGTGGAGGTGGCCTGCTGCAGGATCGCACCAGTTGGCGCAGCCCTCTCTACTACCTGGGGGTAATGGGCCTAGCCCAGCGATGGGGGCTAAGAACCGTTGCCTGGGCCCAAGGGATCGGGCCGCTGCAGCGAGGGTGGATTCGTGCACTGGCCCGCCGGTCTCTGGCAGGTTGCACGGCCATTAGTGTGCGGGATGGAGTTGCCTCCCAATGGCTGCAAGAGTGGGGGATCCCTCACCAGGTAGCTCCGGATCCCGTCTGGGATTTACCGTCCAAAACCTTGCCGGAATGGGAAATGTGGCCTCAGCCCCGTATTGCTGTGGTCTTGCGTCCCCATCCGCAACTGACCGGAGCCTGTCTAGAAGCTTTGAGCCAGGGTTTACAGCGTCTCCAGGCTTCCACGGGAGCACATCTTCTCTTCGTGCCCTTCCAGCTAGCCCCTCCCGGATCCCCTGACCTTGGGCCAGACTACCGCTTGGCTCAGCAGCTTCAGCAGCGCCTACCCCACCACAGCCAAGTGCTGGAAATTCGGGATCCCTGTTTGTTGAAAGGAGTCTTTCGGGGCGTCAGGCTGGCGATCACCATGCGCTACCACGGTTTGGTGATGGCGGCGGCAGAGGGCTGCGCCTGTTTTGGTCTCAGCTACGATCCCAAAGTGAAAACACTGCTTCGGGAATTGGGCATGCCCGGCTGGGATGTGCAGGAGATACCCACCGATCCTGAAGCCCTGCACCGAGCCTGGTTGGCTTGCTACTCAGAGGGTTCGGCTCTCAGTCCTGATCAAGTTGCGGTTTGGGTGGAGCAATCGACTCAGCACGGCCAGTTGCTAAAACAGCACCTGAGGTGGGATTGATGAGGTTCCGTGAAGATCGCAGCAGAAGCTGCTGCCCCTGTAGCTCTGTTTCCGAATGCCAGTGCGGATTTCGGTAGCCGTTGTTTTCGAGATCCGCTCTACCCTAAAAAATAGGGTTAAAGTACAGGGATCCCCCTCCATGACTTCCCAGACCCAGCCCTGCACGCGCGAACAGATCTTAAACGGGATGGGCATCACCACCCTGTTCTCGGCTCTCGTTGTGGGTCTCTGGATCGGGCTGGGATCCTCCTTCCCTGTGCCGTTTCGCTGGGATCCCCTGGCCTTGGCGTGGGGAACGGGGCTGGGGCTAGGGGTGGCTCTGCTCAGCGGGGGGGTTTACCGGTTCTGGCCGGCTTATCGTCGGGCAGCCACTGCCTATTTACACTGGGTGGCGGATCCCTTGCGGTGGGGAGATGTCTTTTGGGTGGGCCTGCTGCCGGGCTGGAGCGAGGAATGGCTGTTTCGCGGCGTGTTGATGTCCCTGCTGGTGGCCAGCCCCTTGGGGTGGACAGGCGGGATCCTCCTGAGTGGCCTCTTGTTTGGCGTCTTGCATTGGTTGGGATGGCAAGGCTGGCCTTATGCCGTCTGGGCCGGTGGGGTCGGCATCCTCATGGGGATCGGCTTGTGGCTGTCGGGAAACCTGTTGGTCACCATTGTCGCCCACACCCTTGTCAACTGGATTGGGGTTTGTGCCTGGAAATGCTTTTTCTCTCAAGCGGAGCCCTGAAGGATGCAGTTTTCCTGCTCCCCTCTTCCCTTATGGGAAAGGGGTTGCCTGTAAGCAGCGCAGAACCTTGGGCAAGTGCCGCAAATTGAGCTTAACTTACTTGTCGATGCCTTCCTGTCAATGCCCCACCGAGATCTCCTACAACTAGTTTGGGGATCCTTCCCATGGCTGCGCGTGGGGCGATCCTTGCTGCTGGTCGGGCTGGTGGTGTACGGCTACCTGCTCTGGCTGGGCTGGTTTCAATCGGAGCGGCTGATCTTTCTGCCCCAGCCCGCCAGCTATCGAGATGGGGACGCCATTCTCAAGCTCACGACCTCTGATAGGCTGCAGATTTCAGCGGTATATCTGCCCAATCCGGCTGCTGCTTATACCCTCCTCTATAGCCATGGCAACGCTGAAGACTTGGGGGATATCCTGCCCCGCTTGGTGCACCTGCAGCAGGCTGGGTTTGCCGTCTTGGCCTACGACTACCGCGGTTACGGCACCAGCGAAGGGATCCCTTCCGAGGCCGGCGCTTACAAAGATATCGAGGCCGCTTACACTTACCTAGTTGCCCAAGGGATCCCGCCGGAGCGGATCTTGGTCTATGGAAGATCAGTAGGGGGCGGGCCCTCGGTTTACCTGGCAGCGCAAAAACCAGTGGGCGGCCTGATCCTGGAATCTACTTTCGTGACTGCCTTCCGCGTCTTGACGCGCATCCCGCTGCTGCCCTTCGATCGCTTCGATAACCTCAGCCGCATGGCCAAGATCAATTGCCCGCTGCTGATTTTGCACGGCACCCATGATCGTTTGATCCCCTTTTGGCACGCTGAAACCCTTTATCAAGCAGCGAGGGATCCCAAACGCTTGGTGCCCATCGAGGGAGCCGATCACAACAACTTGCTGCAGGTGGCCAGAGAGCGCTATGTCACCATCCTGCACCAATTCGTAGCCGAGCTGGTGGATCCCAAGCTGCAGGCAGGCTGAGCAGCAACTGCCAATGTTCCCTTCCTTGCGTAACTGGGAGGTCGCGAGCGGGAATAGGAATGGTGGCGTTAACTGGCCTTTAAGCTTTTTGAGCCAGCAATTCTTGCAACAGATTCTGCGCCGTCTCCATAAAGCGCATCACATCGGGATGATGGCTCCAGATGGGGTCATTTTCAGGAAAAACCTCCAGCGAGAACATACCCTGCACTGCCTGGAGGTAGGGCAGCAGGACGGCATAGCTGGCCTGGCTGAGACCAGACCTCAGAACCTTATCCAAGAGCTTGAGCATCTGCCGTACCAGCTCCCAGCTCACTTTCAAAGGGGGGTAGAGCATCACACAGAGGGGAAACAGCTCCTGCTGGATAGCCGCCATGCTGCCTTCTAGGGCACAGAGGCCCAAGTACACCTGAAACATCTCCACATCGCGGATGCTGGAAATCCGCACGTTCAGATCTGTCAAGGGACCGCTTTCGCAGTGATAGTCCGGAAAACGTTGGGCTACCTCGGCACAAATGGACTCTGCCACGCTGGTAACCAGGGGCAAGAGCTCTTGAATAGCAGCCAAAGGCGCAGAAAAGTGATCGCCTGCCTGGGCGGCAGCGGCCTCGTACATCCTCTGCAAAGGCATGTACAGGTGGTCATCCATAACCTTCAAGTAGGGGTGGAAGAGACCCCGCTCCTGGGGCAGCAGAGCCTGCAGGACCATTTGCCCCGTGTAGTGAAATTGCATGCTTAAAAAGCCAAGTACCCGCGGATCCGGCTTGCTGTAGCGAGCCCGCAGCTGGCCACAAGATGGCGCGATCTTTACCGAAAAGCGGGCTGGTGAGAGGCCCTCCCCACAACTTGCTGCTGCCTTTTCAAATAACTCCTGGGAATCCTCGGCAATTTGCCAGGGATCAATCAAGTCCGGATCCAGCCGCTGCCTCGGTATTTCAGCAGCCAAGAGCCGCTCCGTCTTCGCCCAGGCCTGGGAGCTGGCAAAGCGCAAAGATCCCTTCACCTTGTCAGCTAGAGGGGCGCCTGGCAGCTCGCCCAAGGCAGCCTGTGCCCGTAGCTTGTCTACATATTTTTGCGCCCACAGGGTGGCCAAGCTGCAAGGTGTAACGGTTTCTGCGTCTTGCCTCAATTCTTCCATGGCCTACCTTACGTCAGAGGATCTAGTGCTACCTAGCATACTTCTAGGGGGCTACCGCTGCAGCAAAGAACTTAAGGAACGTTAAGATCCGCGCAGCAATTGTTTACGTTCTGCCTGGGCGCAAGGCGTCAGGGAAGAGGAGGAGCACTCCCTCCCGCCAGCAAGAATCTTAAAATCACCTGCAATCCGCTCGGAAAAGTGGAGTTATGTGGCAAGATCGGGAGGGATCGGATCGAAGGATTCGGATCCCTGTCTCACCGGATTGAACCCTTTTACGGAGGATCAAGAGCGTATGTCTCTCCGACTTGGCGATACTGCTCCCAATTTCACGCAAAAGTCCACCCACGGCGAAATTGACTTCTACTCTTGGGCTGGAGATAGCTGGGTGGTGCTGTTCTCTCACCCCGCCGATTACACGCCGGTCTGCACCACGGAGCTAGGCACTGTTGCGAAGCTGATGCCCGAATTTGAAAAGCGGGGTGTGAAGGTGATCGCCCTCAGTGTGGACGATGTGGACTCCCACGTCGGCTGGGTAAAAGACATCGAGGAAACCCAGAACGCCACCCTGAACTATCCCATCTTGGCGGATGCAGACCGCAAGGTTTCTCAGCTCTACGACATGTTGGATCAAACCAACATCAACCAAGAAGGGCTGCCCCTGACGGTGCGCTCGGTGTTCATCATCGATCCCAACAAGAAGATACGCCTCATTCTTACCTACCCGGCCAGCACAGGCCGCAACTTCGACGAGCTCCTGCGGGTGATCGATGCCCTGCAGTTGACGGATAAGTATAACGTTGTCACTCCCGCCGACTGGAAAGACGGTGACGATGTCATCATTCCGCCTTCGCTGAAAGATCCGGAAGTGCTGAAAGAGAAGTTCCCAAAAGGCTACAAGGAAATTAAGCCCTATTTGCGGGTCACCCCTCAGCCTAATAAGTAGTAAAAGCCCGAACACCAACTTTGACAGGCGCTTGAGAAGGGATCCCTTCGTCGGGTAAAGCTGGGATCCTTTTGGTCTGGATCCCCTTATCGGGGATCCTTTTTACTGTTCGGGGAAGGAGGCTGCCTCTGCTGCTTTTTTGGCCAGCTCATCTACTGTGAAGTAGCGATGAAATTTATCCGTCACGCGCAACCAAGGGGAACGGCAGCCTTCTTTGCGATAGCGGGTAACGAAGCCTTTTTCTACCAGCTCTGCCACGTGCTGATAAGCACCTTGACCGCGCAACTCCACCAAATCGGCTTGCGAGAGGGGGCCACGCAGAATGATTGTAGCCAGGGTACGGGTAGCACCCACCCCAATTTCAGGGGGTAAAAGCTGGTTGGCCAGCTCCAAAAACGGCTCCCGCAACTGCAGGGCAAACCCCTCCTCCACCTGTAAGACCTCCAAGGCAGAATCGCGATGGGCATAGTCTTCCATTAATTCCAGCAGCGCATCGTAGGCTTCGTCGCGACTGCAATGGGCCAACTGGGCCAGGGCGGATAGCTCCAGGGGCTGCCCTTTTAAGTAGAGGATCGCTTCGATCTGATTTTTCAGGGCCAAGACACGCTCCCTCTGACCTTGCCTTTCCGCCAACAAGGGATGCGAAATCGACTTAAGAGAACGCGGGGCCATTGCAACAAGGGATCCGCTCAACTTGCTCCGTAGCATAGCAGCAGTTCTAGGCTGAGGGATCCCTTGGCCAAGCGGGCCGGATCCATCCTCGCCTTCGAGCTAGAACCCTACCCCTGATGCCACCACCATCACCACCACCGCTGCAAAGATAATCAAAGCGTAAAACTGGGCCTTGCCGCTCTCCAGGTATTTCATCGCCTCGCCGCTCACCATGGTCACCAAGCCCGTCAGGTTGACCACACCATCCACAATGCGGCTGTCCACCTCCAGCGCCTCCCGTGCCACGAAGCGGGTGCCCTGCACAAAGACTCGCTCATAGAGGTCGTCAATGTACCACTTGTTGAGGGAGAAGTAGTAGAGCGGTTGCAGGCTTTGGGGGAAGGTGCCCGGGTCGATGCGCTTTTGCCAGTAGATCAAGCTGGCCAAAGTGATGCCGATCAGCCCAATGCCCACGGAGCTACCCGCCATGATCAGAAACTCTGCCCAATCGAAATGGCCCGCCAGCACCTCCTGCCACTCTGCTGCCACCAGCGGCAAAATCGAGCCTGCCTCCGCCACAGACTCAGCCGGCGGGTGGATGAAAGCTTCAAAGAAGTTGGCAAAAGGGGTGCCCACCAGGCCAATCAGCACAGAAGGGATGGCCAGAGCCAACAGCGGGAAGGTCATCGACCAAGGGGACTCATGGGGCTCTGAGGCGTGGCCATGCCCATCGTGTAGGTTTTCCTGAGCTTCAGGATGGCTGCTGGGCTGGGGTTTTTCTTGAATGTTCATGGCTCCGGGGCCAAAGGCCGGCTGTTTCCCCGCGAAAACATAGGCAAAAGCCGGCACAGGACGACCCGCGCTGACAGCCACCTCCTGCCGCAGTCTCAGGTTGGTGCCTCGAAACTCCCCTTCAAAGGTGAGGAAATAGATGCGAAACATGTAGAAGGCAGTGATGCCGGCGGTGAGGAAGCCCACCCCCCACAAAGCTGGGTTCCGTTCAAAAACAGCGCCCAAGATCTCATCCTTAGACCAAAAGCCGGCGAAAGGCGGGATCCCACAAATGGCCAACGTGCCGATCAAAAACGTGATGGCCGTAACCGGCATGTATTTGCGCAACCCCCCCATCAGGCGCATGTCTTGGGCCAAAACCGGGTCATGGCCGACCACCGCTTCCATGCCGTGGATAACTGAGCCAGAGCACAAAAAGAGCATCGCCTTAAAGTAGGCGTGCGTCATCAGGTGAAACAGGCCCGCCCCATAGGCGCCGCACCCCATGGCCATGACCATGTAGCCCAGCTGGGAAATGGTGGAGTAGGCCAAGCCTTTTTTGATGTCGTTTTGGGTGATGGCAATGGTGGCCCCCAAGAAGGCTGTGCCCGCCCCCGTCCAGGCGATGATGTCCATGGCCACCGGGATCCCTTCCAGCACCGGGAACATGCGGGCCAAGAGGAATACCCCAGCCGCCACCATCGTGGCTGCGTGGATGAGAGCGGAAATGGGCGTGGGGCCCTCCATGGCATCCGGCAACCACACATGCAGGGGGAACTGAGCGGACTTGGCCACCGGCCCCAAGAACACCAACACCGCAAACAGGGCAATTAAGCTGCTGCTCACCGCTCCGGCAGCCAACATCTCCTGCAAGTTGCGCCCGATCTCGTTGAACGCGAAGGTGCCGGAAATCCAGTAAAAGCCCAAAATGCCCAACAGCAGGCCGAAATCTCCCACCCGGTTGACCACAAACGCCTTTTGCGCTGCTTCTGCCGCCGCCTGCCGGTCGTGCCAAAAGCCGATGAGCAGGTAGGAGCACATCCCCACCAGCTCCCAGAAGATATAGATCTGCACCAGGTTGGGGCTGACCACCAAGCCCAGCATCGAGGAGCTAAATAAGCTCAGGTAGGCGTAGAAACGCACATAGCCGGGATCGTGGGCCATGTAGCCATGGGAGTAGATCTGCACCAGAAAGGCCACCGTGGTCACCACCACCAGCATCATGGCACTCAGGTGATCCACGACAAAGCCCATGTCCACCGAGAAGGATCCCGCCTGGGCCCAGGTGAGGGTTCTGAGGACGGTTTCGTGCCCTTGCACCTGGCTGACCAAAAGGGCAAAGGCATGAACCATCGCCGTCCCGGTCGCGAACACGCTCAAAAAGGCAGCCAAAGAGCGGTTGGCCCTTGTCCAGGCGTTGAACATCAGGATACCTAAGCCGAGGAGAAAGGCTGCCACCAAAGGATAGACGGGGATCAACCAGGCGTATGTGTAGATGAATTCCATGGGAAATGCTTCCGAATGCGTCCTCTCACAGCAACGAACCTGCTCTGCTAGCCCTGCAATTGGCCGGTGGGAGTGTCTGGTGGGCTGGCATTTGCTCAACTGCTTCTGCCATTGTAAACTTTTACGACAGGGTGCGGAGCCGGATCCCGAGCATCAAGTCCATCAGAGCAGAGGCTTTTCCCGCAGATCAACCGGGATCCCCGCAGTTGAATCTGTAGATATCCTAAAGAATCGGCTCTGAGCCGAAGCCGACGGTCGCAGGCCAAAAGATGACAGGGATCCCTTGCGAGCGCTACAACAAAGGCTAGATCTCTCAGCGGTCTGGAGAAGCTGCCCATGAGCTTGAACCTGGTGACCTTGGTGGGGCGAGCCGGCATGGATCCGGAGGTGCGCTACTTTGAGTCAGGCAAGGTGGTCTGTACTTTTAGCTTGGCGGTCAACCGATTCCGCAAAGGGGAAGACAAGCCTGATTGGTTTAACCTGGAGCTGTGGGGCCGCACTGCCGAGGTGGCCGGAGAGTATGTGCGCAAAGGCAGCCTCATCGGGGTAACGGGCAGCCTCAAGTTCGATCGCTGGACAGACAAATCCACCGGAGAAGAGCGCCAGAGACCCATCATCGCTGTGGATCGGCTGGAATTGCTGGGATCCCGTCAAGACCGCGACTCCAACCTGCCCCCCGAAGAGCCGTTTTGACCCGTTGGACTGGAGCTGGGCAACCTCAAGGTCCCGCTCCTTCCAAGCATCGCCTACAGGCCTGCACCACTGCTGTCAAATCCTGGCTGCACCAGGGATAGTCCAACGGGGGTCGCCGGATCACCCACAGAGGGATCCCCAGGGTTTTGGCCACTGCCTGTTTGATCCCCAGCCCGCCTGCTTCCCCAGAGGCTTTGCTGATCACCACCTGAGGGCTGAGCTGTTGCCAAAGCTGCAGTTCTTGCTCAAAGCTGAGGGGTAAGCGCATCCCAATCACCCGCTCGGCAGGGATCCCCGTTTGCACCGCCTGGGAAACCGATTCCGGCAGCACCCGCGCCCACAGTTGGCAGCGGTCTTGCCAAGGCACAAACAGGGGCAGCACCTTCACTCCCACCGTCAACAGCACCCGCCGCCCCGCCAGCACCGCCTCTGTGAGCACCCCCTGCCAGTCCGGCACCACCTGGACCCAGGGATCCAGCTCCAGAGGAGGGCGTTCGTAGCGCAGGTAGGGGATCCTCAGTTGAGCCGTCACCTGGATGGCCAGTTGCGAGATTTGCTGGGCAAAAGGATGAGAGGCATCCACCACTACGCGGATCCGGCACTCTTGCAGGAATTGTTCCAGAGATGGCGGCGAAAATCGGGTGACCACCACCTGACCGGGCAAATCCTGATACAGCCTTCTGGCCCCTTCAGTGGTGACGGTTGCCACCCAAGGGATCCCCTGCCGGCTGAGGGCGTCGGCCAAGCTGCGGCTCTCGCTGGTGCCCCCGATCAAAGCCACTTCAACTGGACTACCAACTGAGCTCATGGTGTGTTGCCAAACTTTGACGCCCGTAGATACGATCAAGATCACCGGCTGGAGGCAATTGCTCATGATCGAGATGCATGTGGCTGGGATTGCGGTCGATGCCGTCAACCAAAACCCCATTGTCATCCTGCGCGATGGCAGTGAGCGTCGTGCCCTGCCCATTTGGGTGGGAAAAGCAGAGGCCAACGCCATTTTGCAGGCCCTGGACGACCAAAAGCCACTGCGCCCCATGACCCATGATCTCATCCTCAATTCCTGGAAGACGTGGGGGATCAAGCTGGAGCGAGTCATCATTCACGCGTTGCTGGATAACACCTTCTACGCGGTGCTCGTCACCGTGAATGGTGACAAAAAACAAGAGATCGACTGCCGCCCCAGCGACGCCATTGCCCTCGCTCTGCGGGCCCATGTTCCCATCTGGACGGTGGAAGAGGTCATTGCGGAAGCCTCGATCCCCATGAACCAGGATGCCGACGAGGCGGAGCGGGAGGCCTTTCGCAAGTTTGTAGAAAATGTAACCCCCAGAGACTTTATCCGCAGCTACCCCATGACCGACCATCCCACCGAAGCCGACAGTTAAGCAGCTAAGGCGGATCCCACCCCCAGGGATCCCGGCAGACAGGCCATGCCCCAGGTTGCCAGGTTAACGGTCTATCCCATCAAGTCCCTGGATGGGATCTCTTTGTCTGAGGTGAGGCTGACGGCAGGGGGGACTTTGGAGGGGGATCGGCGCTACGCCCTGGTGGATGCGGAGGGAAAGCGGGTGAACGGCAAGCGCCATGCTGCGGTCCACCGCCTGCGGGCCCGGTTTGATCCCCAGTTGGGCCAGGTGCAGTTGTGGGGGGATGGCAAGACGGCCCAGTTTGACCTGCAGCAGCAGCGGGATGCTTTACAAACTTGGCTCAGCCACTGGTTGGGCTTTCCGGTGCAACTGCTGGAGGATCCTGTCAGGGGATTTCCAGACGATCCCTATGCCGACGGCCCCACCCTGATCAGCACAGCCACTCTGGAGACGGTGGCCGGTTGGTTCCCCAACTTGACCCTGGAAGCGGTTCGGCAGCGCTTTCGCATGAATATCGAGCTGTCGGATTGCTCTGCCTTTTGGGAGGATCGTCTCTTTGCCCGCGCAGATCAAGGGGTGCGCTTTCGCATTGGGGAAGTGGAGCTGCTGGGCCTCAACCCCTGCGCCCGCTGTGTGGTGCCCACCCGGGATCCCCTGAGCGGAGAGGCCTATCCCGGTTTTCAAAAGCACTTCGTAGCGCAACGGCAGAAAACCTTGCCACCCTGGGCCGAAGCCAGCCGCTTTGACCATTTCTATCGCCTTGGGATCAATACGTGGATCCCGAGAACGGAGGCGGGCAAGCACCTGAGGGTTGGGGATCCCGTCGAAATCCTCGGGGTTGAACCCCTCAGCCTTTACCCTGAGCTGAATCGAACCCCAGGTTAGTTTCCGACCTACAATCAAGCTAGAGCAGCTCTTTTGGCTTGACCAAGCTATGCAAACCCTGGATCGGCCCAACGCCCCCACCCAGCAGCCCTACCCAGAACCGGTCTATCCCCGTCGCCCCACCCGTACGGTGGCCGTAGCCGATGTGTTGATCGGCAGCCAGCACCCGGTGGTGGTACAGTCCATGATCAACGAGGACACCCTCGACATCGACGCAGCAGTAGCCGGGATCCGCCGTCTGCACGAGGCAGGCTCAGAGATTGTGCGGGTTACCGTTCCCAGCATGGCCCATGCCAAGGCGATGGAGGCGATTCGGGAGAAGCTGATCCAAACCTACAAGCCCGTGCCTTTGGTAGCCGATGTCCATCACAACGGCATCAAGATCGCCCTGGAGGTGGCCAAATACGTGGACAAGGTGCGCATCAATCCGGGGTTGTTCATCTTTGAAAAACCTCAGCCCGGTCGCACAGAATATACCCAGGCGGAATTTGAGGCCATTCGTAACAAAATCCGGGAAACCTTCACCCCCCTTGTCCAGACCCTCAAAGCCCAGAACAAAGCCCTGCGCATCGGGGTAAATCATGGATCCCTGGCAGAGCGGATGCTCTTCACCTACGGGGATACGCCTGAGGGCATGGTGGAGTCGGCCCTGGAATTTGCCCAAATCTGCGCCGAGCAAGACTTTCACAATGTGGTGCTTTCCTTCAAGGCCTCCCGCCCGCAGGTCATGTTGGCGGCCTACCGGCTGGCAGCCCGTCGCTTCGATGCCCTGGGCCTGAATTACCCCTTCCACTTAGGTGTCACCGAGGCGGGCGATGGAGAATATGGGCGCATCAAGTCGGCGGTGGGGATCGGAACCCTCTTGGCTGAAGGGATCGGCGACACGATTCGGGTTTCTCTTACGGAAGCGCCGGAAAAGGAGATCCCGGTGGCCTACGGCATTTTGCAAGCTCTGAACCTGCGCAAAACCATGGTGGAGTATGTGGCCTGCCCTTCTTGTGGCCGCACCCTGTTCAATTTGGAGGAAGTGCTGCAGAAGGTGCGCGCCGCAACCCAGCACCTGGTGGGGCTGGACATTGCCGTGATGGGCTGCATTGTCAATGGGCCGGGAGAGATGGCCGACGCCGACTACGGCTACGTGGGCAAGACGCCGGGGGTGATCTCTCTCTACCGCGGCAAAGAGGAAGTGAAAAGGGTGCCGGAATCGGAAGGTGTCCAGGCGCTGATCGATTTGATCAAAGCCGATGGGCGCTGGGTGGATCCCCCTTCTTCCCATTAACTCTGCTTCCCCCTCAAGAGGCGACCTGCCCAGCCATCCTGCCGCGCTCTTGCTTCGCTCAGAAACTGGCTAGTGGCGTTTGCCACGCAGGGCTTTGGCGCGGTTGTTCACCTGCCTTACAAACAGAGGCAGCAGGTGCGCCTGGATATATTCAAACGCTGCTTGTAGACCTTCTTTTTCGTAAACCAGGCCGATTTCCGCCTCAACCTGCGTGGGATCCCTGAAGGCCGACAAAAATTGGTTGGAGGTCAGCCAAGTGAAGAGTTCTGCGCGATTCAGGTCACAACTGGGCGGGGAGGGCACTTGCCAGTCTTGAGGTGGCCCAAGCAGCCACTGCCGGGCAAACAAGCTCAACACCGCATCCCCCAGCCAAGCCTTGTCTCGACGGGATCCCTCGTCCAACTGGACCACCTGCTGTCTGATGGTCTGGCCGGTTGGGGAGAGATGGGATCCTGTCGGCATGGAAGTGGCAAGTGCGCAAGGACTGGCAGCAGACAAGCCCGGCGGCAAAGCGCCCCTGCCTCATTTTAAGATAAGGTCTGGCCCGTTGCAGATGGAGTGTGGCATTGTGAGGATCCTTGGAGCATGTTGTTGGAGCTAACCCCAGAAGAATGCGAATCGGTGATTCCGGTGGTGCCAACGCGCCTTCAGTATGCGGCTTACTGGAGCGATGCCCTCAAGAGCACGGGCCGTATCATCACAGCCATTTTGGTGGGCGTGGCGCTGCTGGTTCTTTCCCGCGCTTTTGGCGAGGGATCCTTTCTGGGGGCAATCGCCTTCCTGGTCGGGATTCTCTCGTTGCTCTATCCCTTCCTGTGGGGGCCGCTCTATACTATCTCCCGCCGTCAGCTAGCCTTTCGCGAGATTCCCTACGGGGGATTGTTTTTTGGGCAGGTGTTGCGCACTCGCCGCTTCGAGGTGGTGGTGGAAGAGCGAGAAAAGCTGGATGAAGAGGGCAACTTCTACATTGAAGAGGTGCGGGAGCGCCAGTTTGAGATGGAAATTGGCGATGAGACCGGAGTCGTCTATCGTGTGCGGGCCAAGGACGATCCCCGCTACAGGCGAATTGTCAAAAAGCAATCGGTGCTCGGGTTGGTGAAAGCCTATTCCCGCGATTTGCAGCGCCGGCCCACCTTGAGCGAGGTCTATGTGGTCAAGCTGGGGGAGTGGGTGGGAGATGTCTCCTATCTGGATCGGGAGGCTTTTTTGGATATGGCAGATGAGCTGTTGGAGCTACAGGCCCAAGGACAAGCTTGATCCCCTGGATCCCTGGTGTTCTCTGGGATGGAGGGAAAGGGATCCCTGCCTTTTTATTCTGAAACCTAAACGGCTGCCTATCCGGGAGCGCCGCTTTTAACGCTGGGTTAGCCGCATTATTGTACTGGCCAGGGGTAGGGTTGGGTAGTTTACTGTGGACTGGCGGGAGCTTTAAACTGAGGGCTGTAAGCTAAAAACAACTGCCATGGGCGATCCTCTCACCCCCCAAGTTAGCGAGCGCATCTGCAAGCACATGAACGAAGATCATGCCGATGCAATAGCCCTTTACGCCAGGGTCTTTGGCCAGGTGGAAGGAGTTACCCAAGCCCGCATGCAGGCCATTGACCCGGAAGGGATGGACTTGCGGGTGCAGGTCGACGGGGCCGTACAAACGCTGCGGATCCGCTTCGACCACCCCCTGCGGGACTCCGAGGACGCCCATCAAACCTTAATTGCCATGGTGAAGCAGGCTCGCGCTCAAGTTAAACAGGCTACAAAGTGATGAGAGATACAGTTGAGGCTTAGCTGGCCTGCTGTAGGAGCAGATCCAACTGGCCGCGAGCCTCTAGCGCGTAAAGATCGTCGCAGCCGCCGATATGCTGGTCGTTGATGAAAATTTGCGGCACCGAACGGCGGCCGTTGGCCCGCTTGGCCATTTCCGCCCGTGCTGCCTCGTCTCCATCGATGGCGTACTCGATATACTTCACGCCTTTGCGATCCAGCAGTTGCTTAGCCCGGATGCAAAAGGGACAAAAACGCCAGGTGTAAATCTCAACAGTCATAAGAAAACAACAAACGCTTTTACATAGCTTAACATTTTCACGGAGCCGGGATCCCTTTCCTTGCAAACCTGGGGTTTTCTGCCTCCCATGGTCTAGTTGGCTTCCTTCCAATTGTGGCCAATTTGGATATCCACCACCAGCGGTATGGAGAGGGGCACCGCTCCTTCCATTTCTGTTTGGATCAGCGGTTTTAGGGCCTGCCATTCCGAGGGATCCACCTCAAACACCAGCTCATCATGCACTTGCAGGAGCAAGCGGGAACGAAAGTTCTGCAGCTTTTGCCGCAGGCGCACCATTGCTACTTTGATAATGTCCGAGGCGGATCCCTGGATGGGGGCATTCACAGCCGCCCGCAATTCGGCTTGTTTGCGATGGCCTGTCAGACGGGACAAATTGGGAAAATAGCGACGGCGACCCAAGATCGTTTCCACATAGCCATGTTTTTCCACAAAGGCTTCGGTGGAGCGCAGGTAGGCGAAAATACCGGCGTAGCGCTCGTTAAATCGCTGTAAAAATTGCTTGGCTTCGGATAGAGAAACCCCCGCAGTGCGGGCAAAGCGCTGCGCTCCCATGCCATAGATCACCCCATAGTTGATCGTTTTGGCCAGGCGGCGTTCTTCGCTGGTTATTTCCTGTTTTTCCAGGAGCAGGCGGGCGGTCAGGGTATGCACATCTTCCCCTGAGCGAAAGCCTTCCAGCAAGGCAGGTTCTTGGCTGAGGTGGGCCAAAATGCGCAGCTCAATTTGAGAGTAATCTGCTGCCGCCAATAGCCATCCCTCTTGGGGAATAAAAGCTTGTCGAATCCGGCGACTGAACTCGGTGCGAATGGGAATATTTTGCAAGTTGGGGTTTGAGGAGCTGAGCCTGCCGGTGGCAGTAACGGTTTGGTTAAAGTCGGTGTGGACTCTGCCGGTATCGCTTCTTACCAGGGCAGGCAGAGCATCCACATAGGTCGATTTCAGCTTGGCCAAGGTGCGGTATTGCACAATGGTTTCGATGAGAGGATGATCCCCCTCTAGCTTTTCCAAAACCGAGGCATCGGTGGAATAGCCGGTGGCCGTTTTGCGGGTTTTGCGAGGATCCAATTTCAGCTTTTCAAAAAGCAGGGATCCCAGTTGTTTGGGAGAATTGAGGTTGAAGGTCTCTCCGGCCTGGGCATAGGCTTTCTGCTCCAAACTTTGCAGCTCTTGTTCCAGCTCTTGGGAAAATTGCCTCAGAAACTCGGTATCAACGCGAATGCCGATCCACTCCATCTCTTCCAAAACTTGGGCCAAGGGCAGCTCGACTTGAATAAAAAGATCCCACAGGCGTGGATCGGTTTTCTGCAGCTTTTCGGTGAGGATTGGCACCAGACGATAGGCACAATAGGCGTCGGTTCCACAGTATTCTGCAACTTTGGAAATCGGGATGTCGGCGATGGACTGTTCCTTGCCCAGCAACTTTTTGTAGCTGGTGGTCGGCAAATTCAAATGGGTGGCTGCCAAATCGGCCAAGTTGTGGCTGGCTTCTGGATCCAAAACGTAGCTGGCCAACATGGGATCAAATCGGATCCCTTGCAGGCGGATCCCGTGGGCGCGGAAAATGCTCAGGTCGTACTTACAGTTTTGTAGGCTTTTGGGTCGGTTGGGATCTTCCCAAAGGGGTTGCAGGCTTTGTTTAACCAGCTCCCAATCCAGGTTGGATCCCTGGCGGTGGCCGATGGGCAAGTAGGCGATATCTCCCTCTGACCAACAACAGCCAATCCCCACCAATTGGGCATCCCGTGGATCTAGGCTGGTAGTTTCGGTATCCCAAGCTACAATTCCTGGGCAGGCCAGCAGCTCTTGCCGCAAAAGCTCCAGTTGCTCCGGCGTATCGATGATGCGCACCGCCGGCAGAGAAGGGACGGGATCCACGGCAAAATCAAACCACAGGGCTTCGTCAGGAGCGTTTGCGGGATCCCCGGTGGGATTAAAAGCGCCAACCACCTCTGCCTCGGTTGGGATCCCCCCCAAAGCCGTTTGTATTTTGCGCACTTGGGCGATGAAGCTGTGAAACTCCAATTTTTCCAGCAGCGGCAGCAATTCTGCTTGATCAAACCCGGTTAATTTCATGCTCTCCCAGTCGGGAGAAAGAGGAACGTCGCATTTGATCCGAGCCATAAATTGCGAGTGCTGGGCCGCCGGGATCCCTTCTTTGAGGTATTGCTGGACTTTTCCTTGGATCTCGTCCAGGTGGTCGAAAATTTCATCCAAACTGCCGTAGCGCTCCAGCAGCTCCACAGCTCGCTTGGGGCCGATCCCTTTCACCCCGGGAATGTTGTCAGAAGGGTCACCACAGAGGGCCTTATAATCCACCACCTGCCAAGGCCAGATGCCCAATTTTTCTTTCACTTGTTCGGGGCCAAACTCGCTGATGCGATCTTTGCTGTTGAGGTGCAAAACCCGAACTCTTCCATCGGTATCGATCAACTGGAACAGATCTTGATCGCCACTTAAGATCTGCACCCGGTAATCTTGGGGGGCTAGCCTACTGAGGGTGCCCAAAATGTCATCGGCTTCAAAACCAGGCACCACCAAAATCGGGATGCGTAGTGCCGTCAACACCTGCTTCAGGTTCTCCACATCTTCGATAAACTCCGGTGGCGTTTCCGGGCGGCCTGATTTGTAGGTTTCGTCGGCCTCGTGGCGAAAAGTGGGCTGCCGTGTATCAAAGGCAACGGCTACATGGGTAGGGGTGTATTTGTCCAAGACTTCTAACAGCGATTTCAAAAAGCCAAAGCTGACGCTGGTGGGGATCCCAGTGGAAGTGCGCAACCCCCCCTCGCGGCTGTAGGCAAAGGCGTAGAAGGAGCGGTAAGCCAAAGAGTGACCATCCACCAGCAGCAGTGTTGGAGTTTGCCAAGCCATCAGCTGATACCTTGAGGGTGAATCTAGCCTATCGGATCTGGGCTATGGGCAGAAGGGATCCCACATCCGTCTCAAGAACTCGAGCGGCGGGCTGCTGCCGACACCCAATGGCAACTTCTGTAATCACAATCTGTAGGCACAATCTGTAATCACAACTGGCTAGGACGAGATCCAAAAGCCCATCGACGGGCCCGCCAACCCTGATTTCCGTTTTGCGGGCTACAATGCTCATGCCCATTTTTTCAATTGGTTGGCTCAATCGGCAATACCTAAATTTGTTACCCAGTTGATCACCCAAAGCATTGGCCTCTGGTTCTGGACAAAATACAGCCCGCCACAATGCTCTTCTCTTCTCAGCAAATCCTGCCCCCATCTCTCTACCCACCCCTGCATTGGGGCCTCAAGACCCTCTTTCCCGACGGCCTGTGGGAGTTGCCGGCAGATCCCTGTACCCAGCGGGTGGCTCTGACCTTTGACGATGGCCCTCACCCTGAGTACACCCCTGCTTTGTTGCAGGTTTTGATGGATTTTCAGGTGCCGGCCACGTTTTTTGTGTTGGGAGAACGGGTGCAGCGCTGGCCCCACCTGGCCCGTCAGATCCGCCAACAAGGCCACCGCATTGGCCTTCACGGCTGGCAGCATCGCCCTTTTACCGAGCTTGCCCCTGGAGAGCTTTATCAGAGCCTGAAGCGCAGCCAAACCACCCTCGTGGCTGCCTGTGGCGGGATCCCTGACGATTATCGGGCTGTGCGCCCGCCCAATGGCTTGTTTTGGCCGCAGACGCTTGCGGATTTGCGCCGTTGGGGCTTTTGTCCGGTGATGTGGAGCGTGGTGCCTGAGGATTGGCTGATCCCACCGGTATCGGTGGTAGTGGAGCGGGTGCTGGCCCAGGTGCGGCCTGGCTCCTTAATCGTGCTGCACGATGGGGTACAAGGAGGAGCCCAAGTGGTTGAGGTAACGCGGCAGTTGATCCCAACTTTGAAGAAGCGGGGATTTGAATTTGTCCACTTGCCGGATCCCTGAGATCTTTCCAGTTGGGGAGAAATTAAATACAGTAGAGGCACGCGTAGGCAGGAGGGTCAAGCCATGGGCGCACGCAAGATCATCTACGGCATTTTTGGGCAACGGGCCGGCAGCGTCATCGTCGGAACTTGGAACTGGCTGTGGGGGATCCCGGTGGAGAAAGGTGGCACAGGGGCGGTGATGGTGGCGGAAGAATCCCTACGCACGATGCAGGAGACGGTTCAGCGTCTCACGGAAGCCGTTGCCACCCAAGTAGCCGCCTATCAGCGGGCTGAGCAGAAGTACATGCAAAAGGTGCGGGAGTACCAGGCCCTGGAGAACAAAGCTCGCCTGGCCGCCCAACGGGGCGATCAAGAGGCTGCCCGCCTGGCTATGTCCCAAGCGCTGCAAATTGAGGCCATTCTCGGCCCCCTTAAGGAGAACGTGGAAACTGCCGAGCGCTACGTCAACGCCGCCAAGCAAAAGCTGGCCCGCGAGAAAGAGCGATTGGCCGCTTACAAGAGCGAGCTGAGCAACCTCAAAGACATCAACGAGGTGAACCAAGCTCTGGAGCAGATGACCCGCGTCAACAACTCCTACAACATCGACTCGGCCAAGTCCCAATTTGAGGCGGCAAAGAATGCTATCCAGGCTCGCCAGCTCAAATCCCGAGCCATGAGCGAACTCTCGGAAGATCGCAGCGAGCAGATTGCTGCCCAACTGGATGAAATGGCCATGGACGACGAAATCTCCCGCCGCTTGGCAATGCTCACCGGCCAAGGAGGTGCCCAGGCCAACCTGCCGCTACCGGATCTGGATTTCGAGAAGCGGCTCCCCCAATAGCAGCAGTTGCTTCCAAGCTTGGGGATCCCTCGCTTTTCAACCCACGTCGGCAACCCCGCTGCTAAGTTGCAGGGGGAGTTTTCCGTTGGGAATTGACGGTCAACGGGCTAGAGGGAGTGCGCTCGTACTAGGATGATAAAGGAACAATAGGCAACCCATCTGAGGAGAGGATCCCAGCAATGTCAGCAGCACGAGGCGCGCATTCTGCCCGATCAGGCCTGTGGCCCACTTACGCAACCAGCCCGTGGCTGTCTAGAGCGCTGTTGCTGCTCTGTGTCTGCCTCAGCTTGGTGGTCGGTGCCTGTTCCGCAGGCTCTAACCTACGGGCCTACAGGGATCCCAGCGGAGCCTTTGCTTTTGCCTACCCCAATGGCATGGTGGCGGTCAATCTTGGGCCGGGAAAAGGGCCAGTGGTTCTCCTGCGCGACCTGGTGTACGAGACCGAGAACGTCAGCTTGATGATCGCCCCATTTGACAAAGGGGAGACGATTGCCGATCTGGGCAGCCCGGCTGAGGTGGGGCAGTTGGTGGCGGAGAAGATCATAGCCCCTGAGGGATCCGGTCGCTCGGCCAAGCTGTTGGCTGCCGAAGCCTTTGAGCGGCAGGAGCACCCCTATTACCTGCTGGAATACCAAACCGATATGGGATCCCAGCTTCGCCACGAGGTGGTGACGGTAACCGTTCGGCACCATCGCCTCTATACGCTGACAGCCTCTACCCAGGAATCCCGCTGGCCTCAGGTGCAGGCTGCTTTTAGGAACGTGGGCCGATCTCTGAATGTTTCCTAAAGCTTTTCCTGAGAGGATTTTCTCAAGGGATTGAACCGGGTTGACGGACTTGGGTAGGTTAAGGTTGAGCCCTTTAGGGCTGAGTTATGGTCATTTTAGGTTGGGGGCGAGACGCCTGGGCTACTGAGAAAAGCCTTGTGGTTCTGGGGATTATTGCTCCGCAACGCTGACGCGAAGACGCGACCAACGTTTTGGGTGTGGGTGCAGTGTCCTAGCTTGAATCGAAATGACCCTACCTACGGGTTCCAGCCGGGCCATCTGGTGCTAGAACGGTAGTGTTTTGAACCTGCGGAGATGGGATCCCACCCTCTTGGGCCTGCTCTATGACCGTATACGTGGTTCAGATCAGCGACCTGCATCTGTTTGCCAAGCCCCATCACCGGCTGCTGGGGGTGGACACGGAAGCCTCTTTCCTGCAGGTGCAAAAGGCCATTGCCGCTCTGGATCCCTTGCCGGATCTGCTGCTGCTTACCGGAGATCTCTCTCAAGATGGCAGTGCGGCATCTTACGCCCGTTTGAGAGCCCATTTGCAGGCTCTCCCCATCGATACTTACTGGTTGGCAGGCAACCACGATCGCCTGCACACCATGAACCAAGAGCTTCATGCCGAGCGGCTATTTGGGGACAAGAGCTTCAGCCGGGAAAATTGGAGCTTTATTTTGTTGAACTCCCTCGTGCCCGGCAAAGATAGCGGTTACCTGACGGAGCGCACGCTGCTGTGGCTGAGACAGGAATTGCAGCGGAGCAAAGCCGCCCAACACCATGTTTTGTTGGCCTTGCACCATCCCCCTTTTTCGGTGGATTCTGCCTGGCTGGATCAAAGTGCCCTGCAGCAGCCGGAGCGGTTGTTTGGGGTTCTGGACGAGTTCGACCACATCCGCCTCGTTGTATTCGGCCATATTCACCAAGACCTGCACCGCCGGCGGGAGGGGGTTGATTACCTGGCTTGTCCCTCAACCTGTGTGCAATTTCGTCCCAAGAGCCCCCAGTTTGGCCTGGAGGTAATTCCCCCTGCCCTGAGGCAGATATGGTTGGAGCGAGATGGCAGCTTCAAAACTCAGGTTCAACGGGTGGGAGCTGCTCTGCAACGGCCCAACCTGGCCCTGAAGGGATATTAGCTCTCTTCCTCTTGAGCCTCTGCGGGGGGTAGCCCGATGGCCTGCCCCAAACAGACGCTGGCCCCCAGCAAGGCCAACCACCCCGGCAGCAGCGACAGGAAGGCCACTGCAGCCACCAGGGTATTGTTTCCCCCTTGCAAAAGGCTGTAGAGCAGCATTGGCAGCGTGAGAACCCGCCCACCGCCGACGAAGAAGGTGAGCAAAAATTCGTTCCAGGAGATCAAAAAGGCAAATACCGCCCCAATGGCTGCCCCAGGGGCAATGAGGGGCAACGTTACCTGCCACCACACCTGCCAGGGATCCGCCCCCAAACAGCGGGCCTGCGCCTCGTAGCCGCGGTCGAAACGGGCGAACACACTGCCCATCACCAGAGCCATGTAGGGAATGGTGGGGATCAGATGCACCAAAACCACCGCCAGCAGGGTACTGTCCAGCCGCAGGCGAATCAGCACCCCTTGGATGCCCATCAATACGGCCAAAGGAGAGGTGATGATGGGCAATAGCAGCAGCAGGCGCAGCCAGGCAGGCACGGGACGGGTGCCCAAAACTCGCCCTGCCGGGATCCCCACCCCCAAGGCCAGCAGGGTGGTAAACAGGGCAATTTGCAAGCTCTGGCCGAAGGCTGCCCGGAACTGGGATCCCCAGCTCAGCAGTTGCTGCCAACCGGCTATGCTCCATGCCCGGGGCAGGGCATCGGGAAAATACCAGGCCCGCGTGAAGGCCCAAAGGGCCAGCACCCCAAAGGGCAAAGCCCAAAGGAGGGCCACTCCGGCCACCCCAAGGCGGAGCAGGGATCCCCCAATCCATCTGCGTCCTTTCACGGCTTTCTCCAAGGACTCCGTCCCGCTGAGCCAAACGGCAGCTGCAGAAAGGATACTCTGGCTGCAAACAGCCCTCCGATTAGGCTGACCACCGCTGCCGAGACAGCCAGCAGGATGATCCCCAGCGCCACCGCCTGCTGCCGCTGCTCCAGGTTGATGTGGGTGAAGCGCTGATAGATCAGAACGGGCAAGGTGCGCGGGTAGGTGGGCCCTAAGAGCAAGGGAACCTCAAAGGCGCTGAAGACAAAGCCGAAGATGAGAATCCCGGTGGCCAGCAGCCCCGGCCTCAGCAAGGGCAGCGTTACATACCAAAACGTCTGGGCGGCAGAAGCCCCCAGCAGCCGGGCCTGTTGCTCCAGCTCGGATCCCATCCCGCGCAGCAGCGTCAGCGCCACCAGAGCGGCAAAGGGGATCTCCTTCCAAAGCCAATAGAGCAACACCCCCACATAGCCGCGGTCGTTCACCCACAAGGGAAAATCCTGATCCGAGGCAATCCAGCCCAGTTGGAAGGCCAGCCGCGCCAGCCAACCGCTGGGCCCCAGCAGCAGCAGCATCCCCGCCACCCCCACCAAATGAGGAATCGGCAGCGTCAACTGGCCAAGCCAGATGGCCCACCCCCCCACCCCCCGCAACAGCAGCGCCAGCCCCAGCCCCAAAAGCAGCGCCAACCCCGTTGCCAACAGAGCGATTCTGAGGCTGAGCAACAGGGATCCCCCGACTTCCGCATCCCGCAGCAGCTCCCCATACCCCTGCAGGGTAAACCCCCTCTCGCCCAGGCCGTAGAGGCCCACACTCTGGGCCAGAGCCAGCAGCAGCCCCCCGCCGTAGAGCAGGCCCACCAACCCCAACGCCGGCAAAAGCGGCCCATACTGCCGGATCCCCTTAAGCCCCACCGGCCCAGATCCCCGTCCATTTAAGCTATTCATTGAGCCAGTCCCAAGAGCTGCCTCACGAGAGAATTCAAGATGGGAGCGGATCCCTCGACGATCAAGCGATCAAGACTGCCTAGTGCTCCACACCGCCAACGCGACCAACCATTGCGATCTTTACATCCCATGGAGAGAACCCTAGACCAGATTAACCAACGCATTGCCAAAGGCCAGGTGCGGGTGTGGACGGCCCTGGAAGCCAAAGCCAAGCTGGCCACCTTGGGGATCCAGGAAGCCTTTGAGCAGGTGGATGTGATCACCACCGGCACCTTTGAGCCAATGGAGTCTTCAGGAGCCATTGTGAACCTGGGCCATACGGATCCGCCCATCAAGATTCGCCAAGCTTGGCTGAACGGGGTACCGGCCTATGCCGGATTTGGCGCGGTGGATCTTTACCTGGGGGCAGCCCAACCCAGCGAGCAAGCGGATCAAGCCTATGGGGGCGGCCATGTCATTGCCGACCTGGTGGCGGGCAAGCGCGTCCATTTGCGGGCCATCGGCCAAGTGACCGATTGTTACCCCCGCGCCGACTACGAGACCACCCTGACTCGGGATCAGCTCAACCAGTTTTACCTGTTCAACCCCCGCAATGCCTACCAAAACTTCATCGTCGGGGTGAACGGCGGGGATCGGCCTTTGTACACCTACTTGGGTCTGTTGGAACCGCATCTGGGCAATGCCGTCTATTCCAACCCAGGAGAGCTATCCCCCTTGTTGAACGATCCCCTGTTGCGCCGGGTGGGGATCGGCAGCCGCATCTTTTTGGGAGGCGGCATCGGCTACGTCGCCTGGGAGGGCACCCAACACTTTCCGCTGCAAAAGCGATTGCCCAACCAAACTCCCATCGGCCCGGCGGCCACTCTAGCCCTGATTGGGGATGCCAAGCAAATGCAGGCGGAATGGGTGAGGGGCTGCTACTTCCGCAACTACGGCCCCAGCTTGATGTTGGGGGTCGGGATCCCCATCCCCATCCTTGCTCCTGCGGATTTGGAGGCCATTGCCATTCGGGATGAGGAGTTGGTTGCCCCCGTGATTGACTTTTCCATTCCCCGCCGGGTGCGGCCCACCTTTGGCTTAGTGAGCTATGCCCAACTCAAATCTGGCCAGATCACCCTCAATGGCCGCAAGATTCGCACCGCTCCCCTGGCCAGCTTGCGCCGCTCCATACAAATTGCCGAAATCCTCAAGCAGTGGATAGAAAGCGGCCAATTTACCCTCACCCAACCTGTCGCCCCCCTGCCCCTGGATCGGGAGTTTCTCCCCCAAAATCCCCTCGGCTAGACGGATCCTGAATTCCCACCTGCCAAACAGCCTCTCCAGAGAAAGAGACCAGCCCAATCCCCATTCAAGGCTGAGAAACATCAGCGACAAATCCGCCCGGCAATTGCGGGAAGAGCTGGAGGAACTGGAGAAAAGTCAGCAGAAATGGCGCAGTCGCCTGGGAACCTTGGGCAACCCAACCCCCAGCAGATCTGCAGAATTACTGCCGGCTGGGATCCCTTCCAAACCTGCGGCGGGGTTGTTTTCTAGACAGTTGCCGCTACCATTACGCTTTAAGTGTTGCCACCGGAAACTCCCCGGCGGAAAAAAGAGAGGGGGCCGTGTCCAAAGTGGGAGATAAGGTCATGTTCCAGCGTATTGCTCTCGGCTCTGCTGCATTGGGATTGCTTATGACCATACCCGTCCTTCCCGGCCACGGGTTTGGAGAGCCTCGGGTCGTTCCCGATACCCCGTTCTACTTCGACAACCACCGCTTCGATCGCTACCCCGATGCGGTTGTGGTGCGGGTGGTGAGCGGCGACACCTTGGTGGTGCAAATCGAAGGGGAACAGAAGATGCGCCTGATCCGGTTGGCCGGGATCGAGGGCCTCAGCCCGGAAGAAAACCCCTATTACCAGCAAGCCATTGAACTGATGCGGGAGCGCATCCTCTACCGCACCGTCAAGCTGGAAGGGGATAAGCTGCTGCGCAACGTAGATGCTACGGGCTTGGTGGAGGCCTATGTCTGGTTAGAAGGCCATCAGATGAACGCCATGTTGGTGCGCAATGGCCTGGCCCGCATCATCCCCTACAGCCACAACATCAAGTACGACAGCTACTACGGTGGCCTACAAGAAAAAGCCCAGCAGGAGCGCCTTGGCATTTGGAGCCGTCTCTGAGTTGGCTTTATACTGAACTTCAGTTCTTTAATCTTCAAGGGAGCAGAGAGGAAAGAGCTTCTCCCTTCTCTCCCGTTACTTCCTCTAGGTTATGCCTAGCCTGCCTTGACGGTTGAACCCACTCCAGCCCCCAGGGATCCCAATCGCTGGGTGAGGCGGCTGCCTCTGGTGACCGGCCTTTTGGGCAGCGTCCTTTTGGTTATTAATCGACTGGCCTTTACGCCGGAATTGCTTACCAGCCAGTCCCGTTCAGATGCCTTGGGGATCCTCCTCAGCGCCGTTTTGATCCTGACCGGCCTGCTGTGGCAGCAGATCCAGCCTCTTCCACCCCAAACGGCCCCCCTGCAGGGGATCCCCGGCTGTGATTGGCATCCCGATCTTTCCGAAAGCGAGAAACTGGAGCTGGCTTGGGCCTCCCATACCCTGCTCAGCACCACCGCCGCCCGCACCGTGGTGATCTGGGTGGGTGGGCGAACCCTCCTGCAACGGGGGATCCTAGCCACCCCCGGCCAGATGCCCTCCATTCAGCCCAAGAGCGTTTTACAGCGGGTCTTGCAGACGGGGCGGCCCGTGTATTTGGTGGATCTCAAGCTGTTCCCGGCCCGCGCCGAGTTCGATGGCCTGTTGCCCCCCGGATCCCAGGCCGTGCTGTGCCAGCCCATCGGCCAGCGAGGGTGCTTGATTTTGGGGAGCGATACCCCACGCAGCTTCAGCCGGCAGGAGCAAGCCTGGATTGCCGCCATTGCCGACAAGTTAGCGGCCCTATTTGGCTGAGGTTCGCCGCTCCCAACTTCCCTTCGCCGGGAGAGGGGCCGGGGGTGAGGGCTAGCAGCGCGGAGTGCTTGGGCTAGGCGGCGCTCTCCAAGCTCACCTGGAACACTTCGCTGAAGGCTTTTTCCACCTTGTAGCCCGAGTCGATGGTCTCCAGAGGATCCTTGCGCAGGCGGTGGCGCAAACACAGGCTGATCACCCGACGGATATCGGCGACGGTGACCTCGCTCCGCCCTTCCAAAGCCGCCAGGGCCTTGGCAGCCCGGTTGGTGACAATGTCTCCGCGCAGCCCATCCACCTCCAAAGCCGCACACACTCCGGAGATCTTCAAGCGCAAATCGGGATCCACTGCCACGGTGGGCAAAAGATGTTGGGCTTTTTCGATGCGTTCCCGCAGGCGCTGCTGGGAATCGGCATACTTGGCCAAAAAAGCCTGGGGATCGGCGTCGAACTGGCTGCGCTCCTCCACGATCCGCACCCGCAGGGCAGCATCTCGCACCGTTTCGATCTGGACGAACATGCCAAAGCGATCCAGCAGTTGAGGCCGCAATTCCCCCTCTTCCGGGTTGCCGGATCCCACCAGCACAAACCGAGCCGGATGACGAATGGAAATGCCTTCCCGTTCCACGGTGTTCCAGCCTGAGGCCGCCGCGTCCAGCAACACATCCACCAAGTGGTCATCCAGCAAGTTGACTTCATCCACGTAAAGGATGCCTCGATTGGCCTTGGCCAACAGCCCCGGCTCAAAAGCCTTCACCCCCTGAGCTAAGGCCCGCTCAATGTCGAGAGTGCCACACACCCGGTCTTCCGTTGCCCCCAAGGGCAGATCCACCATCGGCACCTGGATCCAAGTGCTTTCCAGCGTTTCCCCTGCTTGGAGCCGTTCCCACACTTGATCGCTCATCAAGTCCCGCTGCCGTGGGTGGCTGTTGAAGGGATCCCCTTTCACCACCTCGATCCGGGGCAGCAGGTCGGCCAAAGCGCGGATGGTGGTGGATTTGCCCGTGCCGCGATCCCCCATGATCAGCACTCCGCCAATGCGCGGGTCGATCACGTTGAGGAGCAAGGCCAATTTCATCTCCTCTTGGCCAACGATGGCCGTAAACGGGAAAACCGGGCGACGTTCCAAGTTCATAGGGGCAATAACCAGCGATTCATCCCCATTATCCCAGAGGCCACTCCCTTCTGGGGGTCAGATAGGCTGGAAAGGGACTGGAACCTGGAGACGTGTTTTCGGTCAAATAGATAAAGCAAGCTCAGTTGTCAGCGTGGGCGCAGCCCTGACCTTCATGGGGAAGAGCAGGTAGCATCGAAGCCTACCGGGTTCATCGGAGTGCTGAATCGGAGTAGAGCCAAAAGCCCACAAATAGGCAGCGCGAGCAACAGTTGGCGGGTGGGGAGACATCAGCAGTGTCAGGCAAAGCAGGTCGGAGACGGTGGACGGCATTTCCAATCCAAAGCGTGGCCCAAAAAGCGCTGGTGGGCCTGATCTGGGTTTGCACCTGGATCCCTGTGCTGACTGTTTCTCTTGCCGTGGCCCAAACCCCCACCACCGCTGTGGTGTTGAGCGATGAGCAGGTGACGAGGTACGCCCGTATCGTCTTGGAGATGGAGCCCCACCGGCAAGAGGCCCAAAAGCGCTCCCAAGCCACGAACGACCCGGCCAGCAAAGATCAAATCCGGCGAGAATTCATCCGCACCGCGACCGAGATCATCACTCGCCACGGTATGACCGTGCCCGACTACAACCGCATTACGCTCTTGATCCGCTCCGAAGAGGGCAAAGCTTTGCAACAGCGCATTGAGGCCGAAATTCTCCGCCTACAAAGCGAGGATCCCCAACCGCCAGCCCGATAAAAGTGACTGGGGCCAGAGGATAAAGATAGGCTGGAAGCGGAAGTTGCTGTTCATCCAGTCGAGCGGGGGAAAAAGATGAACGAGCCCATGTCGCCGTCAGTGCGGGCGGCTGTCGAGCGGATGAAGTCTCGCTTGCGCCTGACTCGTCGCTTCGGGTTTTGGTTCCAGGCGATCTTGGGGGCGACGGCGCTGCTGCTGTGGTTCGGCTTTTTAATTGGCCAGAATACCGTCTATCGAGACGACTCTCTGGGGGCTATCATCGCCTTCTGGTTCACCTTGTTTACGTTGCTCACCCTGGCAGCCGGTCTGTTCTTCAACTGGCGCTACTTGCTCCACGCGGAGCGCCGCTCAGCTTCTGCCGATGCCTTAAGCCAATTGGATCTGCCCAAGCAGTTGCAGTTGGTCACCTATATCAGCCTCATTGGGGCCTTCCTCGCTCTGATTGGTATGGAAGCCCAAGTGGGCGAGCTGTTGGCGCGCATGTTTTCCCGCACCCAGGCCAACCAGGTGACAGGAGTGCTGCTGCTGGCCGCCAACATCAACGTGACGTTTGCCCACTTCGTCTGCTTGGCAGGGGTTCTCTGGATTACCGGTGTCCTCGACCGCGAACCCTAGCGCCGGATCCCTGGCCCAGTTTTGGGAGTCATTGGCATTTACGTTTTTGACCAGTGACAAGACGGCTTGTCGCTTTTGCCGGGGTATAGCAACAAACCCCCCAACCTGGGAGAGGAGCTGGGGGGAAGCACCTCGGCCCTGCCTGAGTTTCCTCCGGACAAGACCTCAGCAGGAGCGATGGCTTCACTTGAAGCCCACTGCCGCTTGCCAGACAAAGGCCAGCAGGAAAAACAGAACAGGGATGATCGGCAAAATGTCGATCAGCGGGTCAAACAATTCATAGCCTTCCGGCAAACTGGCCAGGAGCATCATCGCTGACATGGCAACAAACCTCAGGGGAAAACGCGGCTGAAGGAACTGCTTTTTTCAGAATCGAAATAGAGTGTAACATCACCAAGCAGGGATCCGGACTAAGTTCAAGAAATGTAAAGGAAGTGGCGACCTAGAGAACGCCAATGTTAGAGAGGCCCAAAACGACCCCCACTCCCAACAAATGGCCAAAGCTGGCAACCCCGATGACTTCTGGCCAGGTCATTCCCAGTACCGGCCCAGTCTCTGAGGCCACTCCGGAGGAGGATTTGAAGCTCAAGTAAGCCAGCCCTGTGCAGAGCAGAATGATCACGGCGTTCAGGGGGGACCAGGGGCTGGTTTGAGCGGTCAGAGCCAACAGCGCAACAACAGGCATCATGGTTTCCATCCTCAGCTCAGGTTAACCGACCCTTAGATTACCCCTCCTGCTGGGATCCCCTCGCAATCTGCACATGAATTGCAACAAAACCTCACACTACGGCTTTTCTCTGGCTTCAGGGGCAGTTTGCCGTTGCCGGGATCCTTCAGGAATCCTTGGCCAGGAGAGGAAGGTGCCCCCATGGCTGGGGTTGTGAGGAAAATAAGGCTTGGGCTGAGAAGCTGGGCAGGTCTCTGCCGTATACTAACGAAAGTTAACAAACTTATCTCTTCGATCTCTTTTCGGTGTGATGACTGGGACGCGCTGCCTCGACCCATCCTCTCTGTCTGCACTGTGCGCACCTAAGGATGGCTGCCGATGACTGTTGCTGCTACTGCTGAACCAGCCCAAAAACCTTTCGCATTGCCTCGTGAGCTGTTGGGGCCACCCTCGGAATTTTGGAATCCCACCTTGCTGATGTTTTTGGCTGCGGTGGTGCTTTCGGCCTCTTGCTTTGGCGGGTACGCCTTTTGGCACTGGCCCAAATGGATGGTGTTCTGGCTCAATTTTGTGGCCCTCTATGTTCTGGGCACGGTGATTCACGATGCTTCCCATGGCTCGGCCCACCGCAACCGCTTTCTGAACGAGGCACTCGGACACGGCTCTGCCCTGTTGCAGGGTTTTGTCTATCCCGTCTTTAAGCGGGTACACATGCAGCACCACGCCCACGTCAACCATCCTGAAGACGATCCAGATCACTATGTCTCAACGGGAGGGCCGCTGTGGCTGATCGCGCCGCGGTTTTTCTACCATGAGGTGTTTTTCTTTAAGCGGCAGCTCTGGCGGAAAGGTCGCTGGGATCTGCTGGAGTGGGGCTTGAGTCGGCTGGTGGTTATCCTGACCTTTGGTCTGGCCGGTTACTTCGGCTACACTGACTACATCATGAACTATTGGCTACCCCCTGCCTTTATCATGGGGTTCTTGCTGGGCTTGTTTTTTGACTACCTGCCCCATCGCCCTTTTCAATCCCAAGAGCGGTGGTACAATGCCCGCGTCTATCCCGGATGGCTGACCAACATTCTGCTGTTGGGGCAAAACTATCACCTGATCCACCATCTCTGGCCTTCTGTTCCCTGGTACAAATACCAAGCAGCCTACTGGGCAGCCAAACCTGAGCTGGACGCGCGCAACTGCCAGCAAACGCTGGGGATCTGGGAGAAGGGAGAGTTTTGGGGCTTTTTGTACGATGCTCTGATCGGTCTGCACTGGCACAAGCCCACTTCAGCTCACCCCGCTGCGCCAGCCAATCCAGAATCGGAGGGATCCCCTGCGGATCCACAGCTTGGCTAGCATGGTTTGGCCAACGCTGCAAGTCCCGCAGGTGCTGCTGTTTGTGGAAGCGGCCAGCCTGTTGCAGGACTCTAGCCAGGTTTTGTTGCAGGCCGGTCGGGCAACGGCAGATTTGCCGGAGTTGATTGCAGAAGCACAGACGCGGGCCGAAGCCCAGGTGCAGCTCCTTGGGATCCCGGCAGACTTGCGGGCACAGGTGCGAGGGATCCTCAGGTTGACCTCGCCCCAAGAGGTGCTGGCCTACTTGCAGGACTTGCTGGACAGGGGATCTGGCCCGGATTTGGAAGCCTTTTTGGAGCAGGCGGGATCCGCCTCTACGGTGCTGCGCTTCCCCCCCCTGTTGGTGGGGGCTGTGGCTCTGCAGGTGTTGCTGGAGCGGTTGGACTTTTCTCCAGAAGAGCGGGCTGTGGTGCAAGCCCAACGGGATCAATGGGAACAGGCCCTGGCGGAATTGGCCATCCACCACAGGGTTTCCCCAGAGCCGCTGCAGGCTGCTGCCGAGACGGTGCTGCGGGCGGCTTCAGCAGAGGAGCTGCTGCAACTGGGTCAGGATCTTTTTCAAGATCTCCAAGATCTCGCTGTTGCTGATTCTGAGCCAGAAGCCGAGCCTCAGGTGGAATTGGCGGGGCCTCTGCTGTTCATGATGGTGGCCGATCACCTGCTGGCCCAAACGGAGTATCCGCTGACCCCGGAGCAGCGGCTGGACTTGCAAACCAATCGCGCCGAGGCAGAAACCCGCTACTTGGCCATGCAAAAGTTGGGCCGCATTGAAAACTTGGCGGAGCAGCAGGCTTATATTCGATCCTGGATTGACCAAGCTTCCGTACCGGATTTGCTGCAGGCTTTGGATCGCTTTTTTGCGGCGTCTGAACCCAACTCATGAGGCTCAGGGATCGCCGAAGATTTTGGATCCCCTATGCTGGAGTCAAAGGGATCCCACTTGAGGTGCGAAAGTGGACTGGGGCAGCCTGTTTTGGATTTTCCTGATCTTCAGCTCTTTGCAACCTCTGCTGAACCGTCGTGCCCAAGAGTTCCGGCGCTTGATGGCCATTCGGGAGTTGGAGCAAAAGCGGGGCAGCCGGGTGATTCTGCTCATTCACCGCCAGGAGTCGATCAGTTTTTTGGGGATCCCGGTTTCCCGCTACATCAGCATCGAGGACTCCGAGCAGGTATTGCGGGCGATTCGCCTCACTCCACCCAATACCCCGATTGATTTGATTTTGCATACCCCCGGTGGCCTGGTGCTGGCTACGGAGCAAATTGCCCGCGCCTTGATCCGCCATCCGGCCAAAGTGACAGTGTTTGTGCCCCACTACGCCATGTCGGGGGGGACGATGCTGGCCCTGGCCGCCGACGAAATCGTCATGGATGCCAATGCAGTCCTGGGGCCGGTGGATCCACAGTTGGGGGGGTATGCTGCCGCCAGTATTCTGCAGGTGGTGGCGGATAAACCCATTGCCGAAATCGATGACCAAACCTTGATCCTGGCAGATCTGGCCCGCAAAGCGATGCAACAGGTACAGAACTTCGTGCGGGATCTCCTGAAGGACGATGTGCCCAAGCGCAAAATTGCCCCCGAACGCATCGAGCCCCTCATCCAGTACCTAACCAGTGGACAAGTTACCCACGACTACCCGATCACTGCCGAAGAAGCCCAAAGGTTGGGCCTGCCCATTTCTACTGAGTTGCCACCCCAAATCTATGCCCTGATGGACTTGTACCCACAGGCCACCATGGGCCGCCCTTCCGTGCAGTACATCCCCATCCCCTATGATCCTCGCCCCTCTCTGCCCAGGGGGGGATCCCGCTCTGGCTTAGGGTGAACTCTTGGCGTAAGCTTCCATAGCTTCCAGGCGCAGCCCCCCTGCCCGGCGAAACAGCTCTTGTCCGGTGTGCAGATGGCGGTCGTCGAAGTTCAGGGGGAAATACTGCAGCTCCTCTAGAGCGTCCTCTAGGTGGTTGAGGGCGTAGTAGAGGCGAGAAGCCACTCCCCCCAGGCTGCTGGGATTGGGGAGGCGGCCAAAGATCTGCTGGGCTTGGGCCAGTTTCTGCGCACACTCTTCCAGATAGTCAGCAAAAGACTGCAACAGGTTGGGATCAAAGGGATCCGCCGCCAAAGCATGCAACTGAGGCTCTAGGGAAGACAGCAGGGGCCCCAAAACTCGGTTTAGGGGGGTGTAGACCTGTTGGATCCAGGCTGCGCGGGCGATGGCTTCGTGGCTGACGGTTTCATGGGGAGATCCCGTCGGCTGAGGGCGGGGTGAGGTGCGGCTGGAGTGCAGTTGCCGATCGTATTCGCGGCGAGATTGCGGATCTTTGAGCACCGCGTAGGCAGCGTTGATCTGGCGGATGCGCTCAGAGGTGGCCCGATCTTTTTTGGCCAGCAGGCTGTCGGGATGGTGGTACTTGACCAAACGACGGTAGGCGGACTTGATCTCCTCCGCCGTCGCCCCCACGGAAACGCCCAAAACTTCGTAGTGGGATCCCACTCCCGATCCGCTCTCCATAACCCCTAGGCTTGCCGGAAAGAAAAGAAACTTCCACATTGTACCTGCAGCCTAGAATAAAGGTGAGTTTTCCGGTGCTGCCCCATGTCTTCTTCTCCACAGGGATCCCCCCATCCTTTCAGTGCCCTCTTGGGGGCCGCCATCGCCGTCAGTTTGGGCTACGGGTTCTTTCAACTGCTGCTCTCGATGTTGGCCAAGTTGCCGCCAATTGAGGTGGAGATTGGATCGTTGGCCCGCGGAATCAGCATTCTGGTGCGCTACCTGCTGGTCGGTTCCGTTTCCCTGATTGCCTTCATGTTTGCCATGGTGGGGTTGGGGCTGGCGGCCTATTGTGTGCAATTGCTGGGAGAGCGGCTGACCTCCTCTCAGCGCTGAACCTAGGGGCACAACCTCTGGCCGACTCGTTGGGCGTTTATCATGATGAGCCAGCTTCTTCTCAGCGCAGCACCACCTTGGGGGAGAGCAACAAAGTCAGGGATCCCTGGCGGTAGTCAATCCGGCCTTCGGCAAAGCGCACTTGGGCTAGGCCCGCTTTTTTGAGGGTGATCGCGTGGGCGTTGGCCGGGTTTAGACCAACAGCCGCTTGCACCCACAGGCTCAGATCCGGCTGGTGACCGACCAGAGCCAAAGACGCCAGAGGTTCCCGCTCTGCTTGCCAGCGCACCAGGTCAGCAAAACTGCCGCCCGGAGCCAGCGGTTCAAACACCTCCACAGCTTCGGCCAGGTTCTCGTCCAAAAAGATCTCAGCCGTCTGCCGAGCCCTCACCAGGGGACTGGTGAGCAGGAGATCCCACCTCCAGCCCATGTTCTTGAGCTGGCGGGCAATCTTGCGGCAGCGCCTGCGACCTTCGTCTGTAAGGGCCCGAAAGGCATCCTCGACTTCTGGCCGGGGTTCCTCGGCTATGCCATGGCGAATAAAATCCACAGCCAGCTCCTGCCGGGCAGCTTGCTTTTCTGCCGCACCCTGATAGTGCTCCGCACCGCTAACGCAAACGCCCTCCTGTTGTTCAAACCCAGAGACCATAGAACCCCGTCCTGTCAGCGCGAACGGCACTGTCAAATCTTGACTGCCAAATCTTGGAATAACTGTAACTCTCCCAGAATACTGTGGGAAAAAAGCCCACTCCCTCTACGGCAGCACTCCCGCGACAAAACCGGAAGTCATGAAGAAGACGAGGGGTTATGCAGTCGCTGGCTGACCAGAGTGCGCCCCTCCTGGGTGTAGAGCTGCCAGTAGTTCCAGTAGTTGCCAAACACGGACTTCACATAGCCCCGGGTTTCGGGGAAGGGGATCTGCTCCACAAACACGTCCGGATCCCCGAAGCCAAAGCGGTTCAGCCATCTGGCCACGTTGCCGGGGCCACCATTGTAGCTGGCCAGGGCCAGCAAGGTGTTGTCTTGATAGGTGCGGTGGGTGTAGTCGAAGTACCAGGATCCCAGGTAGAGATTGTCGGCGGGGTTGGTGAGGCTGTACTGGGCCAGGCCGATCTGCTGGGCAATCCAGCGGCCAGTAGCGGGCATCACCTGCATCAAGCCCAAAGCCCCCGAGGCCGAGACGATCTCTGGCTCAAAGCGGGATTCCTGCCGGATCAAAGCCGCCACCATCAAGGGATTGAGGTTAAATTGCCGTGACCAGTGGGCCAAGCCGGGTTGGGCGTAGGGATCCCCGCTCCAGGAATTGTCTGGGCCGGCATAGTAGTGCAGCGGATAGATGGCCTGCCAGAAATCTTGGCGCTGCCTCAACGTCTCCAGCAAGGGATCCGGCTCTTCGCTAAAGCGCAAAGCAGCCACCTGGTTAATGCCCCGCAGGTGCTCTCCGGCGCTGTTGCGCAAAATGCCCGTGACAAAGCGCTCGGCAACGCTCATCTGGCGGGGATCCCGCTGCACGGGAGTTTCGCCCTGCCAGCGTTCCCAGGCCAGTTGGCTGGCTCCCATCAAATGCAGGGTTTGCGTAACTGCAGAGACCCCTGGCAACGGTTGGCGCACCGGCTGAAAATCCACCTCAACCCTTTTGCGCCCGCTGTAGAAATCCCCCACCGGCCAGCCCAGTTGCACTGCCGACCGCCAGCCGTAGTAGGTGTGGGGAAACTGACGCAGTACCTGCCGATAGGTCTGCCGAGCTGCAGCCACATCCCCCTGCTGTTCCCGCCATTTGCCCGCCCAGTAGAGCAGTTGTGCCCCCATTTCTGTATCCCGCTGGGCGGATCCGATCTGTTGGGCCAGGGCGATGGCTTGGCTGAGATTGCCTGCTTGTGCTTGGCTCCAGGCCACTGTCCAGGCGGCATTGGCTGCAGCTTCGCTGGCTGGAAAGCGATCCCAAAGGGCTTGCCGGGTGGCTTGGGCCGATTGGGGGCTGGCGTTGCGATCATAGAGCTGGCTGAGGCTAAGCAACGCCTCTGGAGCTTCTTTATCTGAGCCGGATCCCACCTGTCGGAGGAGTTCAATTGCCGTCGGCAGGTCGCTCAGTTCCGCCAAACGGCGGCGGGTGAGAGAAGCCTCTGGCCCATCGGGAAACTGTGCCAGCAGCGCTTGGTAAGCCGCTTTGGCCTGGGGAAACTCCCGCGAGATCTGGTGGCTGCGGCCCCAGCGGTAGAGGTTCTGAGAGGTGGCGGGGGCACGCCCATAGGCCCGGGCAGCTTTGCCGTACTCCCGTTGCTCCCAGTAGGCATCGGCGAGGATCTGCCAGTCGGAAGCCGTGAGGGATCCCTCCTGAGCCTGCCGCCAGCGATCCAGCAGCGGCGTTAGCCCAGGGGTTTGCGGGTGATGTTGGGCCAAATCCCGCAGCAGGTCATAGCGGTCGGGATCCAGCTCCAGCAAATGCTTGAGGGCACGTCCGGTCAGCGGATGGGTGGGAAATTGCTGCCGCAGCCGATCCACCTGGCCCATCCCCCAGAGGGCATAGGCAGCGACAGGGCTGTGGGGATATTCCTGCAAAATCTTGGGCCACCAGATCCCTTGGGCTGTTTCCTTGTCCTGCAACTGTTCATAGGCTTGGGCCCTGAGCTTCCAAATCTCTTCCCTCAGAACCGGCAGGCTCTCTTCCAGCCCCTGCAAATGCTTCAAGGCAGATTGCGCTTGGCCGGCCTGTAGCGCTGCATAGGCTTGCAGAAAGGCCACTGTGGAAGTTTGAGGCAGTTGCGTCGGATCCCTGTCTTCTGGTGCAGAGGCCACCTCCGCGGTTTCTGCCCAGGATGAGGTGTAGAAGCCCCAGACGGCCCCACCCAGAGCTGCTCCCGCTGCCAGCACACCGGCAGCCCATCTTATCCAGCGTCGTTTGCTGCCTGTCAGGATCCCCATGCTTTGCCTCCCCACCACCTCTGAACTAAGATACTCAACCCGACTGCGTTGAGCCACCGGACGACTCGATACTTGCAACATGGCTGGAAAGCTCACCCAGCAAGCGGTCGCCGCGCATTGTGGCCAGGCGATAGGCAGGGAGAGATGCAACGATTTCTTCAAACTTCAAACGGCGGTGAAACGGCTCATTTCCCCAATTGCGCTGTCGGGCTTTCGCTGCGGTACACCTTGGCCCCGACACTGCGCAGCTTTTCATCAATGGCTTCGTAGCCCCGGTCGATGTAGTGCAATCCGTGGATCGTGGAGCAGCCTTCAGCCGCCAGACCGGCCAACACCAGGGCCGCACCCGCCCGCAGGTCGGTAGCCACCACCGGAGCGCCGGAAAGGGACGGCACCCCTCGGATCAGGGCCACTCGGTTCTTCAGGCGAATATCGGCTCCCATGCGGTTGAGCTCGGGAATGTGGTGCATGCGGTTTTCAAACACTGTCTCCTCAATGGTGCAACTGCCCTCGCTCAAGGCGGCCAAAGCCATGATCGGCGCCTGCACATCGGTGGGGAAACCGGGATAGGGCAGCGTTTGAATATCAGTTGCCTGACAGAGCCAGCCTGAGCTCAGTTGGGCTGGGGCAATGCGCAACCGGTTTGGGCCCTCTTCTTCCACCCGCAGACCCATGGCTTGCAACTTGGCGATCACCGCCCGCAGATGATCGGGAATAACAGGGCCAACTGTGAGGTGAGAGCGGGTAATGGCCCCGGCAATGAGATAGGTGCTGGCCTCAATGCGGTCGGGAATGACGGTGTACTCCGTTCCATGCAAGCGGGTCACCCCTACCACCACAACCGTATTGGTGCCGATACCGCGAATGCGGGCCCCCATGGCTTGACAAAAGCGGGCCAGATCCGCCACCTCCGGCTCTTGGGCGGCGTTCTCGATCACCGTTTCTCCATCCGCCAGCGTAGCGGCCATCATCAAGGTCTCGGTGGCACCGACGCTGGGATAGTCCAGGTAAATACGGGTTCCCAACAGTTTACGGGCATAGGCATGAACCACCCCATGCTCGATTTGGACCGTTGCCCCCAAGGCTTGTAGACCCCGCACATGCAGATCCACAGGACGAGACCCGATCGCACAGCCGCCGGGCAAGGGAACTCTGGCCACCCCCAGCCGCGCCAACAGAGGCCCTATGATGAAAAAGCTGGCCCGCAACTGGCTGACCAATTCATAAGGGGCTTGAGAGGTTTTGAGGGAGCTGGCATCCAGGTCCAGGGTATTGCCAACATGGGAAACCTTAACTCCCAGCGTGGCCAGGATCTGCCCCATGCGTTCAATGTCCAGCAGACGCGGCACGTTGTGAATTCGACAGGCCTCAGGAGCCAAGATGGCCCCGGCCATCAGCGCCAAGGCAGAGTTTTTTGCCCCGCCAATAGGGATGTGGCCACTCAGGGTCTGCTTGCCAATGATTTTCAGCACTGGCCCCATCATCTCAGGTGAGGGTGCAATTCCGGTCAAGCCTGGCGAAGATCCCAAGGACTCTATCCTACCGACATGCTGCGGCTCTGCGCCGTGCGGAGCACGATCAGTGAAGTCTCTCAATCTTCCTCCTCACCTAACAAAGAATACACATAGGAAAGGCGGCCTCTTTCCAGGAAATACTCTGGAGAGAGAAGCAGCCAAATGCGCAAGCAGAAACTCGGTAGAGGAAGGAAGAGAAGGGCTGTCGATGCTGCCCTCATCTTACCCAAGTTCCTGGTTTGCGACAGCAGTTCCGGCAACTCGGCCAAAGGGATCTGTCCCGCCGACCTGGACAAAGCCGAAGCCTTGTCATCCTCAAGACACCTGGGAGCATCCCACAGTGCGCTGAGGAAAGCCGACCGACCTCCGTGCATCTAGAGATGAAGAGATAAAAATCTCAAAGATGCCTCGCGTTGGAGGTTAGGTTGGGATGGGCCTCAGCCTACCGGCAAAATGGGGATCCCTGCTGCTTTTTGAGAAAGACCGTCTTCAGCAGACGGGGATCCTCAGCACAGCCGGATGGGGTTTAGCCCAGCGGCAAGAAGCAGTATGATACTCATGAGAAGCACTTGCAATAACGATGGGAGACAGCCGATGATCGCCACTCAAGTCTCTGCCCAAGAGTTGTTTCGGGCCGCCTATGAAAACCGCTACACCTGGGATCCCGCTTTCCCAGGCTACAGCGCCGAGGTCACCTATTGGGATGGGGAGCGCACATTCGTTGGGCAGGTGCGAGTGGGAGCAGACCTAAAGGCCACTGTTACCGGCGTAGAGGATGAGGAAGCTCGAAAAGCCATTCACAACCAACTTTGGGAGATTGCCATTCACCGGGTGCACCGCAGCTTCGACGAGACCCATGGGAACAACACCTTCCGTTATGGCCAAACCCTGCCCGATGGCACAGTGGAGATCCTGGTGGGGGGCAAAGCAGAAGGGGATCGCTACCACGTGCGCGATAACCAGGTTACTATGGTGCACCGGCATATCCACGGAGTGGTGGTTACCATCCACACCTTCAGCAGCCACGATACCGGCGAAGGCTATCTTTCCCACCGCTACGATTCCGTCTATCACGATCCCCAAACGGGCGAGCAAAAAGGCGGGCGCAGCCAATTCGAGGATCTGTACACAAAAGTGGGCAAGTATTACATCCTCTCGGAGCGGCGTATCCAGACGGAGACGGAAACCGGCCCTGTGGAGAAGCGCTTCACCTTCAGCAACTTGACCTTGCTGGACACTGGGGCGTGAGCGACCCGGCATTGACCCCAGCAGGGTAGGGGGCCAGCTCTCCCGTTCGTCACTGTTGGGCAGCTACCGGGAGGCTGAGTTCACGCCCTTCTTGGCGGCCAAGCCTTTCTCGATAACGGGAAAGCCGATCTGTAGGCTTTCAAGCTTTGTTGCAGAACGATCCTCCCGGTTAGAAAAAGCAAGAGAGCCTGAGCTATGCTTTGAATATTCTCCCGCCTGCGATTGGCATGGACAACACCACAGCAAGACCCGACCCGGATGCCGAAGCCCCCATTGGTGCCCCTGACCTGATCATTCGCCCCGCCCAACTGGGGGATCTGGAGGCTGTGGAAGAGATTTTGGCGCAAGCCTTTGATGAAGAGTACAGCAGCCGCTCGGTGGATATTCGTCGCCAAGTGCGGCGGTTGCGCCAGTGGTATGGGCCCCTGAAAACCCTGACCCTGTTTCCCAATCGCTTCCAGCACATGTTTACAGTGCATGTGGCGGAGCTGAAGGGCAAGATTCAGGGGGTGATTCAGGTTTCTCCCTTCAACCATTCCCGCAGCACCTGGCGGGTCGATCATATCGCAGTGGCGCCCTCTGCCCAGCGACAGGGGGTGGGATCCCGGCTGCTCAAGCACTGCATGGAGCACTTTCGGGAAGCTCGCACCTGGATCCTGGAGGTGAACATCCACAACAAAGGGGCAATGGCGCTCTACCGGCGCAACGGCTTCCAACCCTTGGCTCAGATCACCTACTGGTCGATTCCAGCCGATATTCTGGCAGCTCTCAGCCAGCACGAGCCCAAATTGCCCAACCTGGTGCCGGTGACCAACCGGGATGCCTATGCCATCTACCAACTGGATACGGGATCCATGCCCGCCAATGTGCGCCAGGTGTACGACCGCGAGGTGAACGATTTTCGCACCAACCCACTGGATTGGCTCTTGGAGCAGGCCAAATGCGCCATCAGCCAGACGGAACGGGTGGAAGTGTGTGTTTATGAGCCCGAACGCAAAACCGCCATTGGCTACTTCAACTTGAAGTTGGATCGCACCGGGCAGCAACCTCATGTGGCCAAGCTCACGGTTCACCCCGCCTACACTTGGCTCTACCCCGAACTCATGGCCAAGATGGCCCAGCTTACCCAGGCTCATCCGCCGCAATCTCTGGCCTTGGCCTCCACCGATTACCAGCCGGAACGGGAGGAGTTCTTGCTGAAGCTGGGAGCCCAGGATGTAGAGCGGACGTTGCTGATGTCGCGTTCGGTGTGGCACAAAATCCGCGAAAGCCGCTTCTTTAGCTGGGATAGCGCCTATCTCAACGCGGTGTTGCGGGGATTGCAGGTGAAGCAGCCGGTGCCGGAGCGGTTTGAGGGGCCACCGGAAGGCTGGCTGGAGCACCACTTTCATCCCATCAGCCCAACTGAGCCGGATCCCAGCTCTGGTCGCGTCGGCGGTGCGGAGTCCTCACCAAGGCACTCCAGAGACTCCCAATCTGAGACTTCTCCACCCCCTAGCTGATCGCGTCAGGGAGAGAAAACCCCAATCCCGGCTTGCTTGCACCTTGCGAAAAACGGATGAAAGACCCGAAGGGCAATTCTACTGCGGATCCCTCTTGGCGGGCGCTGATTCAGGCGGCACTGCACCGTAACCGTAGCGATCCCGGTGTGCGGTATTTGCAATTGGCCACGGTGGATCCCCAGGGGCATCCGCGCAACCGCACGGTGGTTTTCCGGGGGTTTTTGGGCGATACCGATCGCATTCAATTGGCGGTGGATAGTCGTAGCGAGAAGATTCGACAAATTGCCCACTGCTCCCAGGCTCAGATCTGCTGGTATTTCTGCAAAACCCGCGAACAATTCCGCATTGCCGGCACCCTTGAGGCCATCGCCGCGGATCATCCGGATCCCCAAGCTCAGCGCCAGCGGCAGCAGTTGTGGCAACAGATATCGGAAAAAGGACGGCTCCTCTGGTTTTGGCCGGAACCCAAAGGGCCGCTCGCCCCGCCAGAGGCTTTTATTCAAGAGTTGCCGAAAGAGAAAGATCCGCTGCCCCCGCAGACTTTTGTGGCATTACTGCTGGAGCCAACAGAGGTGGATCACTTGCAGCTTAAGGGGGATCAGATCTATCCCCAATTGCGGACAGTGTACGAACGTACCTCCCAAGGGTGGCAGCGTCGGGCTGTGAATCCCTAAAAGGGATCCAAACTTGCTTAGCCTGGTCTGGAGTGGGGGATCCCTTCTTTCCTTGACGTTCCCCGAAAGCCCAAAGAATAGAGGAATGGACGTGTTAACGTAGCTGAACAATCCTGTTCTGCACGGTGGGGGGCGTTGCCCTCAGATGGAACTCTGTATGCGCATGCCTGGTCTATCGGTGGTAGGGCAACGGCTGATGCCTTTCCTCTAATCGACACGTATCACTTGGGCTTGCAGTGGTCTCGATGTGCGTCTTGATCTGGTCATTTTCTGCCTACATTGCTCGGGCTGTCGCCTCTCTTTTCGCTGGTGGGCCATCCATGAACAGGGCCTTGAGGGGCAAGGGATCCCTAGTGTTGTCTGTCGCTTTGGTTGGGGTAGGGGTTCTTGTGCAGGGATTGAGAGCACAAACTCTGGAGAAACCGATGCTGGAAGCCTTGGAAGATTCTGTTGAGGGGAATGTTATCCCTGTTCTGCCCTCAGAGCCTGTCTTATCCCCCCAGGCTGCCCCCACCTCCGCCCGTACGGGACCCTTTCGGGTCGGCAATCGCACGCCCCATCCGGTTCGGCTGGTGATCTTGATGCGCAGCGGCGAACGGATGATCAATCCGGAAACGGCCCACTGGGACTTTGCCCCTGGAGAAGGGGGCAGCGAAGGATTGCTGCTGAGCTTGGGAGAAGAACCGCTGCAAATCGGCCCCGGAGACATTGTGGTGGCTTTCGCCTTGGATGGAACCCGCCGCTATTGGGGGCCAAATGTGGTGGGAGAGTCTCTGGCCCCGTTTTGGGATGGGGAGAGCGGCTCCTGGTCGATGATCTTGCAGCCTTAGATGCTTTTGTACTGAATAGAACATCTTGTGGTTTATAACTGGCTGCGAAGTTTGTAGCTTTCTAGGGTGTTGGCCAGCAGCATCGTTACCGTCATCGGCCCTACGCCTCCCGGTACGGGCGTGATGGCAGCGGCCAACTCTTTGACCGCTTCATAGTCCACATCTCCCACCAGTTGCTCAGATCCGGCAGGGGTCTCGATGCGGTTGATGCCAACGTCGATGACCACCGCGCCGGGTTTTACCATGTCTGCCCTCAATAGGCGGGGGCGGCCCACGGCCATCACCACAATGTCGGCGGCGCGGGTCACTTCCGCCAGATCGGGGGTGCGGGAGTGGGCTAGGGTGACCGTCGCATCGGCGGCCAGCAACATCAGGCTCAAGGGCTTGCCCACCAAGATGCTGCGACCAACCACCACTGCCTTTCGGCCTGCAATCGGGATCCCTTCTGCTTGCAACAGGCGCATCACGCCCAAGGGGGTACAACTGCGCAAGCCGGGTTCGCCGCGCAACAGCCGGCCCAGGTTGAGGGGGTGAAGTCCATCCACATCTTTGCCGGGATCGATTGCCAAAAGGGGGGGGATGGGATCCCAGCCGGGGGGCAAGGGCAGTTGCACGAGGATGCCATCTACCCGCTCATCCTGGTTGAGTTGGTCGATGGTGTCGAGCAAATGGGCAGGGGAGTCTTGGGCGGAAAAATGTCGGCCAAAAGAAGCAATGCCCAACCGCTCACAGGCCCGCTCTTTGCCGCGCACATAAGCCGCACTGGCGGGATCCTCTCCAACCCGCAGCACTGCCAATCCCGGTGGCCGCCCCACCTGGGGTATCCAAGCTTGCACTTGGGCGGCCATCTCCGCTTGCAAGCGGGCGGCTAAGGCTTTGCCATCGAGGATCTTTGCGGGCATGGGGGCGCAAGGATAAAGACAACCATCCAACGACCATCCATAGTGAAGCAGAATGGCGACAGCAGTGCAGGGGGAATGATCAGGTGGGATCCCTATGATTCGGGCAGGTCTTCTTCCTCTTGGCCCAATTGCTCGATGATGATCTCCACCTGCTGCCGCTTTTGCTCCAGGAAGTCCGCGCAGGTTTTCAGGGTTCGGGCGGCCTGTTGAAAGCGCTCCACCACCTCGGCCAGATCCAGCTCCCCCGATTCAATCTGGGCAATCAAAGTTTCCACTTCGGCAATGGCCGCTTCATAGCGCCACGGCTCCTCACGTTTGCGGCGGTTCATGGCTCTCCTCTACTCGTACCCACAGGCTTCCCGAGGCCAGTTGTATTATCAGGCGGGTTTGGGGGGGCAGTCGATGGGTGCGGATCAGGGATCCCTCTTCATCTCGCACCAGGGCATAGCCCCGTTTCAGGACGGCTTCAGGATCGAGAGCTTGGAGGCGATCTTGCAGGGCCTGTTGGTGCTGTTGGTGTTGCCGGAAGCGATGGCGCACGGCTTGGAGCAGGCGATGTTGGTGCTGTGTCAAGCGCTCCTGAGCCTGTTGCAACAGCCGCTCTGGATGCACGTAAGCCAGGTGGTGTTGGGCCTGCTGCAAACGCTGCTGGGCCCTTTCCAAAGCTTGGCGAGTGCGTTCGATCAACTTCTGGCGCAACTGGGATCCCTGACGCTGCAATTCCCCCAGATCCGGCACGATCCGCTCGGCAGCTGCCGTTGGGGTATGGGCGGCGTAGTCGGCAGCGTAGTCCGCCAGGGTTTCATCCCGCTGGTGGCCGATCCCGGTGACCACCGGGATCCGACATTCGGCAATCGCTCGCACCACCCGCTCATCGTTAAAACAGGCCAAATCTTCGCTGGCTCCACCGCCCCGCGCCAAAAGAAGCACTTCCGCCCGCCCATCCTGTTCCACCCGGCGAATGGCCCGCACAATTGATTCCGGGGCCGCCTCCCCTTGCACTTGAGCTGGGGAGAACAGCACCCGTAGCCCGGGGTAGCGCTGGTTGAGGGTGCGCCGAATATCTCCCCAGCCGGCAGCGTGGGGGGAACTGACGACGGCAATGCACTGGGGATGAACAGGCAGAGGTCGTTGGTTATCGAACAAGCCCTCAGCACTGAGGCGGGCCTTGAGCTGTTGAAATCGCAACGCCAACAGCCCTTCCCCGGCAGGCAGCAATTGCCAGATGACGAGGCGATAATGGCTGCCGCCGCTATAGATGCCAAGTTGCCCAAGGGCAAGCACCTGTTGCCCCACTTCCGGCCAGAAGCTGAGCCTGGAAGTTTGGCCCTGCCAGACCACCCCCTTGAGAACGTCACCGGTTTCCGGATCGACTAGGGTCAAGAACAGGTGGCCATTGCGGTTGCGCTGGCAACTGGAGACTTCCCCGCTCACCCACAGCCTGACCAAGTAGGGATCCCCGGCCAGCAGCGATTTCAAATAACGGGACACTCCCCCCACCGAGAGCAGGGGAGCTTCATCCGTGAGCAAAAACTCCATCCCACTGCTGCGGGCGGCTAAAGTCACTTCTGAAGGGACAGGATCGCGCATCCAGGGTTCTCGAATAGCGATGGGACTTGTCGGGATCCCATCTAGAATAGGCGACAACCGGGCGAGAGAGGAGGTGAGCTGGCGGGTGACCTTCGCCCAGTGGCTGGGGCTAGGGGCGCTGTTGGGCCTGCTGGTTCTGCTTTGGCAGATCCGGCAGATCCTGCTGTTGGTGTTCGCGGCCATTGTGTTGGCAGTAGCATTGGATACCTTGGCCCAGATCCCACAGCGCTACGGCTTTCGGCGTGGCCCCTCAATTGTCATCACCAGTTTGACGGTTTTGGTGGCCGCGATCTTGGTGGGGCTAATCGTGGTGCCCCCCCTGGCGGAGCAGTTGCGGCGGCTGTTTACCGATGGGGTGCCCGCTGGGATCCTTCAGGCCCAGCGACTGTTCGAGAGCTTGATTCTCTCTTTGCCGACGGATATTGAGCTGCCGACGCTGCGGGAATTGGCCAATAGCTTGGTGCCCCAGGCCACCGAGTTGGTGCGACAGGTGCGCGACTTTTTCTCCGAGTCCTTCACTGCCTTTTTTGGCACCCTGCTCAACCTATTGTTTGTAATCATCCTCACCATTTTGTTGTTGGCGGATCCCCAAGCCTACAGTCGCGCTTTTGTCTCGGTTTTCCCGGCCTTTTACCGTCCCCGCATTCGCTACATCCTCAAGCGCTGTGAGCTGGCGCTGCGAGGGTGGCTGATGGGGATCCTGTTTACCAGCACCTTGGTGATGCTGCTGAGTGGGATCGGGCTGTGGATTTTGGGGGTGCCCCTGATCTTGGCCAATGCGGTGCTGGCGGGATTGTTCAACTTCATCCCCAATATCGGCCCCACCTTAAGCGTGGTAGCCCCCATGCTGGTAGCCCTCACGGATGCCCCTTGGAAGTCCTTGGCAGTGCTGGGGCTGTATATCCTGATCCAGCAGTTGGAAAGCAGCGTCTTCACCCCCATCGTTATGTCCCGACAGGTGTCGCTCCTGCCCGCCCTAACCCTAGTAGCTCAAGTTACTTCAGCCTTTTTCTTTGGGGTGCTGGGCCTGTTCCTGGCCGTGCCTTTGGCGGCAATCCTGCAGGTGTGGATTCAGGAGGTGCTAATTCGGGATGTCCTGGATCCCTGGCAGGGATCCCGATTTCGGCTCTTGCTCAGGTTGGAAAGTGGAGAGAATGGGATCCAGAGCTCCACCCAGGCGGAAAACCAGGATCCCATTCCGCGACCGCAATCGGTGCGAGAAGGTTGAGGGGGCAATGCTCCTGGCTTGGCTCAACCCCATCAGCTTAGCCACACGACCGGCCCTTCCATTGGGCAGGAATCGACGTTCTCCCCACGGCTAGAGCCGGGGGATTCTTTCCCGTCGCTCCACGCTCCTCGCGCTTGACCGGTGTGAGAACGCGACAACTGGCAACTGCGCACCCAGGCAGAGCGGCATCGGGGAAACAGTGAGGCCCACGGCCCGCTGTGCGAAGGGCATTCTGTCAACCAAGGATTCTGTCCCGCTATCGCTCACCTGGCAAGGTTGGACTGTGGAGTCCCGGCGGGAAAAGCCGCAACCCCTGCTGTCGCACCCGCCGCTCCTGGAAGGGAATGGGGGTCACGCGCGGCAAAGGCGTAGCCACAGGCTGGGGAGTTGAAGTGGGCACAGCTTGCGGAGAGGGCTCTGGGCTGGGCTCAGGCGTAAGCTCAGGTTCAGGAGTGGCCACCACGGGCGGTGGCGTTGGAACAGCCGGGATCCCCTCTGGTGTCGGACGGGGGCGGCCCAGTTGAAAGCGCGGCTGGCGACGAGGTGCAAGCGTGGGCGTCGCCTCTGGCGTTGGAGTCGGAGTGGGTGTGGGTGTGGGCGTCGGGCTGGGTGTTGGCGTCGGAGTAGGAGTGGGCGTGGGTGTCGGAGTTGGCGTTGGCGTCGGAGTTGGCGTTGGCGTGGGTTCTGGAGTCGGGGTGGGCTCCGGTGTCGGAGTTGGGGTAGGGGTGGGCTGGGGCTGGACGATGGCCAGGGCCTCTTCGGCTTTTAGCTCCCCCCGAACCAGCTTGGAGAGGGTATCTTGGCCGCCAGGGGTGTAGGTGATCTCGCGGGCGGCGCTGTTGAACACATTGCGGATGGGATCCCCTTTGCTGTCCACCAGTTCCAGCACCATCACATTGCGACCGGGCCTGAAGCCCTTCAGATAAAAAGACTCCCAGCGATCCAGCAGGCCAGATTGGCCGTTGAGGGTGTAGCGGATCCGCCAGTCCCGTGGCAAGTCACTCAACAGGCTCTCCCGCACTGGGGCATTGGCCAGCCAGAAATCCACCAAGATTGGCTCGGCCCCGTAGCTGCCTGTGGGGCGGTTGTAGGTGAGCAGGGGCAGTTGCGGCTGTGGTACGTACTCGGGGGTGGGAGCTAGCACGTGGAAGCTAACCTGGGCATAGGCTTCAGAGTTTTTGAAGCTCTCGTGCCAGGGTTTGCCGGCAAACACCCGCAGAGTATGGGATCCCGGCTCCAAATCCTTGAAAACGAGGGGAGCATCGGCATCGTAATGGGCGATGTAGGGACGGTTGTCCAGCACCACGTGCAGATGAGGGCCGAGACCCAATTGCGGATCTTTGAAAAGCGGATACCCTTGCACCGCGAAGCGAACGGTTACCTGCCGCTCTGGCAACACCTCACCTGGCTTGGGGCTGAGGATCTGAACTTGCGGGCGACAATACTGCAAATGGGCATCCAGCTTGGCAATCTCCGGGGGAACCGGCACGCGCTCTAGCTGGGGAAGCTGTTCCTGCGGGGGTTTAGGCGGGGATCCCCCACAAGAGGCCAAAACGAGGGCGGTCAACAGACAGATCCACCATCTCAACAACCCCCACCTTCTCAACCTGGCATTTCCCGCGTGTTCTTGCATGAGCCTTACATCCCAATGCTCTTTGTATCCTGCCGAGCCGCAGACAAGCCATCCCCACATTACCAGCATGTGTCCTTTGGGGAAGATCCCTTCCCCCGCCCTAGAATGGGATCAACTGGCCTGGCTCAAGCCGGGTCGGAGACACTTTTGAGGTCGTGTATGGCTCTGTTGGCGATAACAGCTCTTGCGGGCATGGATCTGGCCCAGTGGCAAGCTCTGCTCAACAACGTGGCGTTTGCCATTTCTCTGGGGGCCATGCTGTTCTACTGGGGTGGGGCAGCTTTTCCCCAGGTGCAGCTTTTGGCCGAATTGGGCCTAGCGGGGATGATCGGGGCAAACTTGACGATGGCCGCCCTGTTGACGGCCCGCTGGATCGATGCAGGCTACTTCCCCTTGAGTAATCTGTACGAGTCTTTGTTTTTCCTGGCCTGGGGGATCACCGCTTTGCACCTGCTGGCCCTCCACTGGAGCCGCAGCCGCTGGGTGGGGGTCATGACTGCCCCAGTTGTAACCGGGATCGTAGCCTTTGCTGCCTTGGTGCTGCCGGAAGATATGCAGGTAGCCCAGCCCCTTGTCCCGGCTTTGCAATCCAACTGGCTGATGATGCACGTGACTGTGATGTTGCTGGCCTACGCGGCGCTGCTGGTGGGATCCCTTCTCTCCATCAGCTTTCTCATCGTCACTCGCGGTCAGGAAGTGCATCTCAAGGGCAACTCCCTCGGCCTGCAATTTCGCCCTCCCCAACCCCAAACCCATCCCGAATGGGCGGAAGCCACCCTGCCTTCCCCGGCTTCAGAACTGGCCTACGCCGGCCTCCGCTCCCCCCGTCCTGCCCCCTCGTCCGCTGAACTCCCCCCCCAACCGGCCCCCGAAGGGATCCCCTGGCAACGGCTGAGCCTGGCAGAAATCTTGGACAACACCAGCTACCGGCTCATCGGGCTGGGCTTTCCCCTGCTCACCATCGGCATTATTGCCGGCGCCGTTTGGGCCAACGAAGCCTGGGGTACCTACTGGAGCTGGGATCCGAAAGAAACCTGGGCTTTAATTACCTGGTTGGTCTTTGCCGCCTATTTGCACGCCCGCATCACCAAAGGCTGGCAAGGCAGACGCCCCGCCCTCTTGGCCAGCTTGGGTTTTGGAGTGGTTTGGGTATGTTACCTGGGGGTCAACTTTCTGGGCAAAGGCTTACACAGCTATGGCTGGTTTTTCTGAGGGAATTTTTCTCAAAAACCGGCCCGAGTTTATGGGTATTCTGGTGCTGGCAAGCCGTAGTGGATCCCTTCGAGGAGAAAAACGATGCGACTGTTCAACTACCTGATCTTGTTTTCAGCCCTCCTGGCCATTGCCCTCTTTGCCATGCAAAACGCCACCCCGGTCACGGTTACTTTTGCCCCCGGCGTCAGCGTTGAAAGCCCTCTGGTGATGGAACTTCTGGCTGCTGCTGGGATTGGGGCCGCCCTCGCCTGGCTGTATAGCCTCTGGATGCGCGTACAGTTCAGCATCGAAGCCCGGGAAAAAAATCGGCAACTGCAGGAGAAGGAGGTCACCATCACCGAACTCAAGGAAATGGTGGTGGAGCTGGAAGCCAAAGTGAAGCAACTGCCTCCCAGCAAGCGTGCCGAACCCCAAGAGGACATCCAGGATGTGAAAGAAGTGGCCACCGAGGGATCCCCTGCCTAAAATCCCCAGGTTGACCCACAGGCCGTTGAGGTAGAATTGAACCTCTACTTGCCCCTCTCCCTATCTCATACTTCCTATGCAGGTTATCCAAGAAAAACGCCCTGGCAGCCGGGTCGGTCTCAAAATCGTGGTAGAAGCCGACCGGGTGAAGCGCTCCTACGAAAAAACCTTGCGTCAACTGGAGCAGAATATCCAAATTCCGGGATTCCGCAAGGGCAAGGCCCCCCGCAACCTCGTTGTGCGGCAGGTGGGCCGCGAGCGCATCATGGCCAGTGCTGTGGATGACCTGATCAGCGAGGCCATTCAACAGGCTTTCAAGGAAGCTCGGCTCACTCCCATTAGCCGGTTCGAGCTGGATGATGAGGTGGGTCAGCTCTTGGCTCAGTTCAACCCCGAAGCAGACTTCAGCTTCTCAGGATATGTTGAGGTGTACCCCGAAGCCCGCGTTGGCCAATACAAAGGGCTGACCGTCACGGCAACCCGCGTTGACGTCAAGCCTGAACAAATTGACCAGCTCATCGACCGATGGCGGGATCAGCGGGCCACCCTCTTGCCGGTAGAAGATCGGCCTGCTCAGTTGGGGGATGTGGTGGTGATCGATTTTGCAGCCCGCGATGCAGAAGGCAATCCCCTCGACGAGATGACCACCCAGGACTTCCAGTTGGAACTCAAGGAAGACAACTTCATCCCCGGTTTTGTGGCGGGCATCGTGGGCATGCAGCTCGACGAAACCAAGGAGATCGCAGCCACCTTCCCCGACGACTACTTCAGAAAAGAGTTGGCCGGGAAAACGGTTACCTTCACTGTCTGCCTGAGGGAAATCAAGGCCAAAGAGCTGCCCGAATTGGACGATGCCTTTGTGCAAGAGATCAGCAGCTTCCAAACGGTAGCCGAGTTGCGGGAACACCTGCAAAAGCGCCTCGAACAGGATGCCCTGAGACAATCTGAGGAGAACCTGGAAACCGCCATCCTCAACGCCATCTTGGAGACTACTGAGGTGGATTTGCCGGAAACCCTCATCGAACAAGAAACGACACAACTGCTGGCCCAGAGTCTCCAGGCCCTGCGGCAGGAAGGCATCAAGCCGGGGGAGCTCCGTAAGTTCTTGTCCGAGTTGCCTCCCGAAACCCTTAACCAGTTGAAAGAGCGCCACCGACCCGAAGCCATCGACCGGCTGCGGCGCACCTTGGCCCTGAGCGCCATCGTTCGGCAAGAGCAAATTGCCGTAGGTTCCACGGAGTTGGACGTGGAGGTGGAAGAGGTGATGGCGGCCTATGCCCAGCAAGGCCAAAAGCTGGATCGGGAACGAGTACGCCAAGCCGTCTATGAAAGCTTGCTGACCAACAAGGTGATGGCTTGGCTGAAGTCTCAGACCACGGTCAACTGGGTCGATAGCGAGGGGAATCCAACCCAGGCGCCCACTTCTTTGGCAGGCTCGGAGGAGAAGGTTGCAGTGCCAGAGGCCGAGTTTGAGGCCGATGAGCCAGAAGCAGAGGTATCTGGGATCCCTGAGGCAATTGAATCCTCATCAGAGACGGCTACGGGGGCGGAAACGGATGGAGAAGCCGCAGTCGTGGAAGCCGAACCGGCCCCAGAAGAGGCTGTAGAAGTATCCCCTGCGGAAACCCTCTCAGATTCTGCGGCAGATTCAGAACCAAAGGCAACGATCCCGGTTGAGGAGAAGGCAGAAGAAACCACTGCAGAGACCCCAGCAGCAGAAAAGCCTAAGCCAAGCAAAAAGGGCAAAAAAGGCAAGTAAGAGTAGGCTGTGGTGGGGCGGTTTTCCGGATCCCGGCTGGGAACATTCCAAAGAAGGGGGGCGCGACAGTCACCCCTAGTGTTCTAAAATGCAAAAAGCGGATACCTAACACTGCCTACAGTGGCAGAGGGGAGCGTTTAGGGTTTATCCTATTCGCAACATCTGCAAGAGGGCAGGCTACCATGAAAGGATTTGCGCGCGCAATTGGGGCTTGGGGGATCCTCACCCTGATCGCCGGGATCTCGCCCGGCAGCGCTGTGGGCCAATCGGCCTTGCCTCCTGTGCCCATCATGCCCTCGGATCCCCAAGGTTCGTTTCCCGATCCAGGGATCCCGGCAGCCCCTTCGCCTCCCCGTGAGCCGGTCGGGCTGGATCTCCGCCATCTGGTGGGATTGTTCATCAACGAGTCCTTGGGTGCAGGCAACCAAGCTGCCGCAGTCAGTTACAACGACCTCTACACCCGCCTGTTGGCCCGAAGCTACGGGGATCCCCGCCCCCCCATTGAGGTGGAGTACGAGTTCATTCAAGAGATCCTGCGGGAGTATGGGGATCCCGCCGATCGTTTCTGGGATCCGCAAGCTTTCAAGGACTTGCTCAACCGTCCCCGTCCTCCCGTACAAGCCCGCGGGATTGGCCCGCGCCAGGTTTATTTGGCAGTGCCGGATCTCACCCCAGCCACGGCTCAGCAGATCCGCCAAACCCTCTACACCCAAGACTACAGCCAGGGCATTGTCCTCGACCTGCGCGGAGCTGTGGGCTACGACCCCCAAGTGGTGGCCGATGTGGCGCGCCTGTTTTTGCCCCGCTCCGTCCAGCCGCTGCTGATTACCGAAGACCGATTCGGGCAGCCCACCCTCTGGAACAGCGAAAATCTGCCCATTGCCGCCGGGATCCCGTTGGCCGTTCTGGTGGATGGCAACACCCGCCAGGGGGCCACCCTCCTGGCTGCCCAGTTGGGAGCCAGCGGCAGCACCCTCATTTTGGGGCAGCCCACCCAGGGCAGCGAACGACAAACCCGCTTCTTTGCCCTTCCCTCCGGCGCGGCGGTGGAACTGGCCGTGGCCACCTGGAAAACAGGGGATGGTCGCTCTTTGGAGCGGGGTCTGGTGCCCTTGCAGACCGTGGAAGGAGATGACAATGCTTGGCTGAATGCCGGCCTGCAAGCGCTGGCCTTGCCCCCCCGGCGACCTGCCCTGCCCCCACGGCCTACAGTGCTGGTGCAAGAGGGTCGAGTCGGTCGCTTTGAGCTGGGCATGGATACCCGCAACGTGGATACCCACCTGCTGGGCAATGTCGATCAGATCCCAGCGGCCTCTGGAGCCAATGTGTTTCAGCCCAACAGCGACTTGAAGATCTTTTACCTACAAGACTACATCCTCTTCACCTACCGTCATCCGGGCATTGTGGATAGCTTTTTCGCCAACCGCATCTACACCACCCACCCGGAAGCCATGACCGGCGAAGGGATCCGCATTGGTTCCACCTACTCAGAAGTGATCGCCGTTTACGGTGGGCCCGGCGAGAACGGCTACAACGAGGTGGTGCCCTATCCCAAGGGGAGCCGAGAGTATCTGCGCGACGACCGCTACTACGTCAACTACGATGCTCTGGGCCTGGCCTTTGCCTTTGAGGTGGGATCCAACCAGGTCACGGCCATTGGCCTGTTCAAGCCGGGGAGCTGAAGACGAAGGTAAACTACCCCCGCCTAAAGGCGGGAGCTTTCAGTAGCCCTAGAGTCGGCAAGCCAACCCTGGACCTCTAGGCTG